>NZ_JBHVIV010000009.1:0-32967 GCF_042799475.1 Kitasatospora sp. NPDC057692
CAACATATCTGGCGTTGACTTTTGGCACGCTGTTGAGTTCTCAAGGAACGGACGCTTCCATCAGGCGGCTTTCACACCGGCCCTCCGGGCGCTTCATTCTTTCGTGTTTCCAGCTTACCAGATGTTTTCCGCTCCGTTTTCCGGAGTTTCATTCATCCGATTCCCACTGGGGGGATTTCCTTCAACTTCGCTCCGAAGCCTATCAAAGCTTTCGGTGTGCTCAGTTCCGGGATTTACCTTGTCGGAGAGGGTGTGCATTCGTTGAAGCACACTCGCCTCGACTCGGCGGTGTCGTAGACACTAACGCCCGAGCCCGACCGTTGTCCAGTCGGTCCCAACCGTTCAAACCTACTAGCCCGCCTCTACCACGTCAATGGTTTAACCGGGATGCGAGAAGAGTAGCAGGTCAAGGGCCTGTTGATCACATCGGCTCAGGCCGCGACCGGCTGTAGGTCCGCCCGGTCGGCCGCGTCCAGGTCACCGGTTTCCCCGGCTGCGGCGGCCTTGCGGCCCAACACCAGCGCGTAGAAGAGGAACGCGGCCTCCGCGACCGCCCCGATGGTGATCCGGGCCCAGGTGGGCAGGCCGGACGGGGTCACGAACGCCTCCAGGACTCCCGACACCGCCAGCACCGTCGCCAGGCCGATTCCCATGCCGATGATCGAGCGGCCCTGTTCCGCGAGCGCGGTGGCGCGGGTGCGCGGGCCGGGGTCGATGATCGTCCAGCCGAGCCGCAGCCCCAGGCCGCCGGCGACGAAGACGGCGGTCAGCTCCAGCAGGCCGTGCGGGATGAGCAGGCCGAGGAAGATGTCGAGGCGCCCCGCGGACGCCATCAGCCCGACGCCGAGGCCGAGGTTGAGGACGTTGCTCCACAGCACCCACAGCACCGGGAGGCCGAGCACCACCCCGTAGAGCAGGCACTGCACGGCGATCCAGGCGTTGTTCGTCCAGACCTGGGCGGCGAAGGAGCTCGCCGGACGGTCGGAGTAGTAGGTCTCGTACGCGCCGCCGGGCCTGGTCATCTCGCGGAGCTCGGCCGGTGCGGCCAGGCTGTTGCGGACCTCGGGGTGGGCGGCGACCCACCAGGCGACCAGTGCGGTGGCGAGCAGCGAGAGCACCGCGACCGGGATCCACCAGCGGCGCGAGCGGTAGAGCGCGGCCGGGAAGCTCACCGTGTAGTAGCGCGCGACGTCCCGCCAGCCGCTGGTCCGGCTGCCGGTGACCGCGTCGCGGGCGCGCGAGACCAGGCTGGTGAGCCGGCCTTCGAGGGTCGGGTCGGGTGCCGCGGCCTGGACCTTGGCCAGGTGCCCGGTGGCGCGCTGGTAGAGGGCGACGAGTTCGTCGGCCTCCTCACCGGTCAGGCGCCGCTTCCTGGCGAGGGCGTCCAGCCGGGCCCACTCCCCCTGGTGGGTGGCGACGAAGACGTCCAGGTCCATGCGGCGGCTCCATGGTCGGCGCGGGGCGCGAGGGTCGGGCGGTGCGGACAGGTGGGCCCAGCATGCCAGGGCGGAAGGGTGCGGCGGGCGCCGGGACCTCCCTTCCCGACGGGCTCCGCAGCCCCGTATGTTGACGGCAGCAGATCACGGGATCGTGGGGGCCGATCCGCCGGATTCCCCGCCCACGGACCGCGTACCACCGACGGGAACGGACGGGTGTCTTGAGCGACCTGGTGACGGGCGAGGCGGTCGTCCTCGGCCTGCGCGCGGCGAAGCTTCCGAGCCGGGGGCTGGCGATCGCACTGGACCTCACCGTGCAGATCGCCGGACTGGTGGCGACGACCCTGCTGCTGAGCCTGGTCCTGGTGGACCTGGACGGCGCGGCGGTCGCCGCCGTGACGATCGGGCTGACCGTCTTCTTCCTCGTGGCGCTCCCGGTCATGATCGAGACGCTGACCCGCGGACGCTCGCTCGGGAAGGCCGCGCTGGGGCTCCGGGTGGTGCGCAGCGACGGCGGGCCGGTGCGCTTCCGGCACTCGCTGGTGCGCGGGCTGGTCGGCTTCCTGGAGATCATCGTCCTGTTCGGGGTGCCGGCGGTGGTCTGCTCCGTGGTGTCCTCGGACGGCAAGCGGCTGGGCGACGTCTTCGCGGGCACGCTGGTGGTCCGCGAGCGGGTGCCCGGCGGGAGCGGCGGGGCGATCGCGCTGCCGCCGGTGAACCCGCAGCTGTTGCAGGCGATCGGCGGCGAGCTGGTCGCGCTGGACCTCTCCGCCGTGCCGGAGCCGCTCTGGCTGGCCGTCCGGCAGTTCCTCGGGCGGATCGGCGAGCTGGACCAGGCCGTCGCCCACCAGATGTCCGCCCGGCTCGCGGACGACCTGGTGGCCCGCACCGGCCACCCGGTGCCGTACGGGGTGCACCCGGCGGCGTACCTGGGCGCGGTGCTCACCGAGCGCCAGCGGCGCGAGTGGAGCCGGGCCCAGGGGTACGCGGCCCAGCAGCAGGCCCACGCTCAGGCCCAGGCCCATGTCCAGGCCCAGCAGCAGCAGGCCTGGGCGCCGTCCCCGCCGGGCACCCCGGCCGCTCCCCCCGCCCCGTCGGCTCCTCCGGCCCCGCCGACTCCTCCGACCGCCCCCGGCACCGGCTTCGCCCCGCCCGCCTGACCGCCACCCGCCCGACGCCGGGCCCGCCCCGCCCCGGCGGCCCGACGCTCAGCCCCCGAGGCCCTCGCCGTAGCCGAACTCGGCCGGCCAGGGGTTCGGCGGTGACTCCAGCTCCTCCAGCTCGACCCCGTCCGCCGCCAGCACCACGTCCCCCGCCAGGTGCACCACCTGCTGCTCGCCCGTCTCCAGATCCGCCACCTGGTACCGCTCGACGACCAGCGGCCCCGAGTCCGTCCCGTGCGTCTCGACCCCCTCCAGCAGCCAGCCCTGGTCGAAGGTGCGCGGCGCCAGCACCGGCTCGGTGAAGGCGACCAGCCGCACCCGCGCGCTCGCCCCCTCCCGCAGCCGCAGCATCCGCGCGGTGGCGACCAGGAAGCCGGGCGAGCGCCCGGCGAAGCCGTGGGCCCGGTCGTGCCCCTCCACCGCCTGCTCGCCGGCCGGGTCGGCCGCGTCGGCCCGCACCCAGGCGACCCCGTCGACGGCGCCGCCGCGGACCTGCCAGCCGCCGGTCCGCAGTTCCATCCGCAGCGGCCGCGCCCGCGCGTCGAGGGTGAGGTCCACCGTGCCGAGGACGCGGCCGTCCGGCGCGTACGTCTTGGAGACGTACCGCCAGCCGGCCGGGCCGGGCGCGCAGCTGAACCGCTCCTCGCCGAGCAGGACGTGGTCATGGGTGTCGTGGAGCGAGTACCGGCCGTTGGGCATGCCCGAAAGCCTACGTCCGGGCGGGACCGGGCAGCTCGGACGTCCGTGCAACCTCCCGCGCGCGGGCCGCATCAGGGAGGTGAACGCCGCGGCTGCGGCGCCTCAGAGAAGGAGCGTTCATCCATGGCGAAGCAGAACCGCGACGCCGAGTTCACGGAGTTCGTCGCGGCTCGGGCGCCGTGGCTCCGCAAGGTGGCCTACCTGCTGTGCGGCGACTGGCATCGCGCGGACGACCTCGTCCAGGAGGCCGTCACCAAGCTGTACGTCCACTGGGGCCGGCTCTCCGGGGTGGAGAACCTGGACGGCTACGCCCGGACCGTCCTGCTGAACACCTTCCTGGCCGAACAGCGCTCCCCCTGGTGGCGGTGGACCTCCCGGCGCGGCACCGGGACGCTCCCCGAACAGACCGCCGCCGCGCTGGACGTGGACGCCTCGGTCGACCTGCACCGCGCACTGGCCGCGCTGCCGCCCCGCCAACGGGCCACGGTGGTGCTCCGCTACTACTGCGACCTGACGGTCGAGCAGACCGCCGCCGCGCTGGAGTGCTCCTCGGGCAACGTCAAGAGCCAGTCGTCCCGGGGCCTCGACGCACTGCGCCGTTCCCTCGGCCGGAGGAGGGACCAGGAGGAGGAGTCCCACGAGCTCGACACCTTCCGGATCCCGGTACCGGCAGAAGCAGAAGGAACCGAGTCATGAACGACCGCACCCACGACCGCACCGACGCCGACACCGACCAGTACGGAACCCACCTGGCCGCCCGGCTCACCGCCCTCGCCGACGCGCCCGCACCCGCGAGCCGCCTGGACACCGCCTGGGCGATCCGCACCGGCAGGTCCCGGCTGCGGCGCCGCCGGGCCGGGGCGCTGGTCGCGGTGGCGGCGGCGGTCCTCGGCATCTCGCTCGTCGGCACCGTGCTGCCGTTCGGCAACCCGGGCATCCCGGCCACGTCCATCCCCGACGGCCCGCCCGCGCTCCCCCGCTACGGTCCGGACACCGGCCGCGACCCGATGGCGGCCAGCGCGGCCTTCGGCTGGCTCCCCAAGGGCTTCGACCAGCTCACCTACCACTCCCACCCGACCAAGGGGCGGATGGGCATCAAGGCCTTCGGCCCGGCCATCGACGAGGTCCGCCGCCCGGCGGTCTTCCTGGACGTCTACGCACCGGGCGAGCAGCCGCCCGTGGTCCAGTCCAGGGAACCGCGCGCCACCGCGTCGGTGAACGGGAAGCCCATGTACTGGCTGGACCCCCGGCCCGGCACCCCGGCCGCCGACGGCGGCCAGCGCATCCTCCGGTTCCACGCACCCGACGGCCGGTGGGCCGAACTGACCACCATCTACATGGACTCCTTCCCCGTGGAGGAGTTGCTGCCCCGCATCGCGAAGGGCGTGCGCGCCGGACAGCAGGCCGCGGCCCTGCCGTTCACCGTCGAGAACGTCCCCGCGGACTACGAGCCGTACGGTGCGGACTTCAACCTGGGCCTCGAAGCCGCCTCGGGCCTCCCGTGGACGGCATCCCTCACCTACAAACTGGGCCAGAACTACATCAGCGTCGTCGCCCGTCCCGATGTCGAGCGCGATCCGCCGTTCACTCCCGACCAGGGCGCGGAAGCGCCGCCCGGCCTCTGCAAGAGCCAGCGGGGACTGCGGCTGTGCGTGCACTCGCCCCAGGGTGAGGAGCCGTTCGCCGCGGCCGGCGGCCTCCAGGGCTGGCTGGACCGCGTGACCGGGCTGGGCACCGACCCGGCCGACTGGACCACCGACGTCATCCGCTGACGTCATCCGCTGAGACCCGGTCCGCCCCCGAACCCACGGTGGCCGGCGCCCTCCACAGGGGAGGGGGCGCCGGCCACCGTGCCGTCGGATCGGACCGTCACCGCATCAGTAGCGGTACTGCTCCGGCTTGAACGGGCCCTCGACCGGGACGCCGATGTAGTCGGCCTGCTCCTGGGTGAGGGTGGTCAGCTTCACGCCCAGCGCGTCGAGGTGCAGGCGGGCGACCTTCTCGTCCAGGTGCTTCGGCAGGACGTAGACGCCGATCGGGTACTGCTCGGTCTTCGTGAACAGCTCGATCTGGGCGATCGTCTGGTTGGCGAAGGAGTTGGACATCACGAACGACGGGTGGCCGGTCGCGTTGCCCAGGTTCAGCAGGCGGCCCTCGGACAGCACGATGATGGTGCGGCCGTCGGCCTTGCGCCACTCGTGGACCTGCGGCTTGACCTCGGTCTTCACGACGCCCGGGAGCTTCGCGAGGCCGGCCATGTCGATCTCGTTGTCGAAGTGGCCGATGTTGCCGACGATGGCCTGGTGCTTCATCCGCTCCATGTGGGAGGCCAGGATGATGTCCTTGTTGCCGGTGGTGGTGATGAAGATGTCGGCGCTCTCGACGACGTCCTCCAGGGTGGCGACCTGGTAGCCGTCCATCGCGGCCTGCAGCGCGCAGATCGGGTCGATCTCGGTGACGATGACCCGGGCGCCCTGGCCGCGCAGCGACTCGGCGCAGCCCTTGCCGACGTCGCCGTAGCCGCAGACGACCGCGACCTTGCCGCCGATCAGGACGTCGGTGGCGCGGTTGATGCCGTCGATCAGCGAGTGGCGGCAGCCGTACTTGTTGTCGAACTTCGACTTGGTGACCGAGTCGTTGACGTTGATCGCCGGGAACAGCAGCTTGCCGTCGCGGTGCATCTCGTAGAGGCGGTGGACACCGGTGGTGGTCTCCTCGGTGACGCCCTTGATGGTGGCGGCGACCTCGGTCCACTTGTTCGGGGTCTCCACGAGCGTGCGGTTGAGCAGCTCCAGGATGATGCGGAACTCGTCGTTGTCGGCGGTCGACGGGTCCGGCGCGGCGCCGGCCTTCTCGAACTCGACGCCCTTGTGGATCAGCAGGGTGGCGTCGCCGCCGTCGTCGAGGATCATGTTCGGGGTCTTGCCGCCCGGCCAGGTCAGCGCCTGCTCGGTGCACCACCAGTACTCGTCCAGGGTCTCGCCCTTCCAGGCGAAGACCGGCACGCCCTGCGGGTTCTCCGGGGTGCCCTCCGGGCCGACGGCGATGGCCGCGGCGGCGTGGTCCTGGGTCGAGAAGATGTTGCAGGAGCACCAGCGGACCTCGGCGCCCAGGGCGGTGAGGGTCTCGATGAGCACGGCGGTCTGCACGGTCATGTGCAGCGAGCCGGTGATCCGGGCGCCGGCCAGCGGCTTCGACTCGGCGTACTCGGCGCGGATCGCCATCAGGCCGGGCATCTCGTGCTCGGCGAGCTGGATCTCCTTGCGGCCGAAGGGGGCCAGGGAAAGGTCGGCGACCTTGAAATCACCGGTGATGTCGGTCGACATGCGTCTGCTCCTCGTGTGACGGGTGGGGCGTGGCCAAGGTCCTGGGGTGCGTCACAACACGGCGGGCCGCCCGGGTGCGCGGCAACGCCAGGGCGCCCGGCCCGCGAACCGGTCACCGGCGCGGCACGGATGCCCTGTTGCTCGGCACAAACCGTCGGAGGACCTCTCTCCCTCGACCGGTGCGCGCCCCCTCGGGGGCCGCCCGCCGATCGACCGCCATCAGCAGCGACGTTCTGGCTCTGGGGACGAATCTACACCGACGGCCCCGGACGGCGGCCCCGCTACGGCCGTTTTCGGCCTCCCGCCCGGGGCGCCCGGGCCCCTCAGTGCGCGCCGCCGGGGACCGGTCCGCCGGGCGTGGCGTACGGGTCGTCGCCCGCCGCCTCCTTCTCGGCGCTGTAGATGTCCGGCTCCAGGTAGATGACCCGGGCGATCGGCACCGCCCGCCGGATCCGCACCTCGGCGGCGTCGATGGCCGCGGCGACCTCGGCGGCCGTCGAGTCGGCCGGGACGGCGATCTTGGCGGCGACCAGCAGCTCCTCCGGACCGAGGTGCAGGGTGCGCATGTGGATGACCCGGTCCACGGAGTCGTGGTCCACCAGCGCGTCGCGGATCCGGCCCACCACCTCGGGGTGGGCCGACTCGCCGAGCAGCAGCGAGCGGGTCTCGACCGCCAGCACGAACGCGATGGCGACCAGCAGCAGCCCGATGCAGAGGGTGCCGACGCCGTCCCAGACGCCGTCCCCGGTGATCGCGGTCAGCCCGACGCCGAACAGCGCCAGCACCAGGCCGATCAGCGCACCGCTGTCCTCCAGCAGCACGACCGGCAGCTCCGGCGCCTTGGCCCGGCGGATGTAGGCGGACCAGCCGTGCGTCCCCTTGTCCTTGCGGGCCTCGCGGAACGCGGTGAGGAAGGACCAGCCCTCCAGCGCGATGGCGAACACCAGCACGCCCACCGGCCAGTACCAGTTGTCCAGCTCGTGCGGGTGGGCGATCTTCTCGTAGCCCTCGTAGAGCGCGAACATGCCGCCGAGGCTGAACAGCACGATCGACACCAGGAAGGCGTAGATGTACCGCTCGCGCCCGTAGCCGAACGGGTGCTCGGCGGTGGCGGCCCGCTGCGCCCGCTTGCCGCCGACCAGCAGCAGCACCTGGTTGCCGGAGTCCGCGACCGAGTGGACGCCCTCGGCGAGCATCGAGGAGGAGCCGGAGAAGGCGAAGGCCACGAACTTGCTCACCGCGATGCCCAGGTTCGCGGTCAGCGCCGCGACCAGTGCCCTGGTACCGCCTTCGGTACTCATGCTCGGAAGGTCCCTCCGTCGGGGGCCGTCCGCGCGGCCCGTTGCCGGTCGTCCGGTGTCCCCGGTCGTCGTCGACCGCATACGGTACCGGGCCGCCCGGCCGCCGCTCCGGACGGTGGCTCAGGACTGCGCGGCGGCGAGCCCCAGGTAGACGGCGGCGAAGTCGGTGAGCGCCACCAGATCGGCCAGCGCGTGCAGCGGGTCGGCGCGGTGGCTGGCGTACTCGGTGAGCCGGACGCCGTGGGCGGCGGCGAGCCGGTGCGCCCGGGTGGCGCCGAAGCTGCGCGGGCCCGAGTCGTCGGCCGGCACCTCGGCGGGGCCGTCGTCCTGCTCCCCCGGGCCGGCCGGCTCGCCGGACCCGGACGGCGGGCCCGCGACCTGCCGCAGCAGCAGCACCTGGAGGTGCAGCGGGTCCGGCTCCTCGACCCGGTCGCGGAAGAAGTCGTCGGGGTCGGCGCCCGCGCCGAGTTGCCCGGTGAACATGCCGCGGTGCGCGGTGAGCACCTGCGGCAGCAGGCCCGCCAGGGCGGGGCGGCCGGCCCGGTCGGCGAGCTGGGCGGCGAACCGGACGGCGGCCGCGCCGGCCACCGGTCCCTCGGCCCAGAGCAGCGGGACGGTGCCGGCCAGCCGGGCGGCCAGCCCCTTCGCCGGGTTGGTGTACGCGGCGGCGTCCGGCCGGCAGCGGACGGCGGTGGCGTCCAGCAGGTCGGCGGTGAGCGGCAGCGCGTCGTAGGCCAGCTGGGTGACGCCGAGCTTCTGGGTGAGCGCGAGCAGCGGCGCGAGGTGGGCCCAGAGCGCGGCCGGGTCCTCGGCGGGCAGGTCGGGCTCGGCCCCGTACCCGGCCGCCGGGGCGCCGTCGCCGGGCGCACCGGGCTCGGTGGGCTCGACGGCGGACGGCACGAAGGGCAGCGGCAGGGCGCGGACCTGCTGGGCGGCCTCGGCGAGCGGGCTGCCCTCGGGGGCGGTGACGACGATCGCGCAGCCGCGCGCGTAGGCCTGTTCGGCGAGCGCGACCAGGCCCCGCTCGCCGCCGCCGGCGGAGCTGATCACCAGCAGGTCGAGCGGGCCCGCCCAGCCGGGGAGCTGCCAGGCCAGGCCCGCGGTGAAGGCGGCGGGGGCGGTGGCCCGGTCCGGGCGCGGGACGGGCGCGGCGTCGGTGGGCGGCAGCGGGGCGACCAGGCTCGCGGTGCCGGCCAGGGCGGCCAGCATCTCGCCGGCGGTCAGCGCGCTGCCGTGCCCGGCGACCAGGACGGCGCGGGGGCGGCCGTCGGGGCGCAGCCGGTCCAGCCCCGCGGCCTCGGCGAGCCGCAGGGCGGTGCGGACCCGGGCGCCGGAGCCGGCGAGGGCGAGCAGGGCGCGGTCGTGGTCGGCGCGCTGGAGGGCGGCCGGGTCGTCGAGCAGGGTGTCGTCGAGCATGCGGCGGGCCTCCGGCTGGTGGCTGGGCGCTGAGGACGGCGGACGGCGGACGGCGGACGGCGGACGGCGGGCGCGGGGCGGGGCGGGGCGGGCCCGGGCGGGCCGCCCCTCCAGGATCAGGCCGGGCGGCGGGCCTCGTCCACCAGCAGGACCGGGATGCCGTCGCGCACCGGGTAGATCAGACCGCAGCCCTCGCCGGTGCAGAGCAGCTCGGGCTGCTCCTCGGTGCCGCCCTCGGTGAGCGCGGCCCGGCACTGCGGGCAGACCAGGATCTCCAGCAGGAAGGATTCGAGCTTCATGGCGTTCGGTCTCCGGTCTCGCTACGGGGGTTGCGGCGGGCGGGCACGGCGGTGCCCCGGCCGAGAGGAAACCCTACCGGCCGGGGCAGCGGGGCCGTACGTCAGGCGCGGACGACCGCCAGCACGCCGTCGCGCAGCTCGGCCATCTTCGCCGGGTCCTTGGCCTCGACGTTCAGGCGCAGCAGCGGCTCGGTGTTGGAGGCGCGCAGGTTGAACCACCAGTCGGCCCCGGCCACGGTGAGGCCGTCCAGCTCGTCGACGGTGGTGCCCTCGACGGCGAAGGCGGCGCGCACGGCGGCGGTGCGGCCGGCCTGGTCGGCGACGGTGCTGTTGATCTCGCCGGAGGCGGCGTACCGGTCGTACTCGGCGGTCAGCTCGGAGAGGGTGCCCCGCTGCCCGCCGAGGGCGGCCAGCACGTGCAGCGCGGCGAGCATGCCGGTGTCGGCGCGCCAGAAGTCGCGGAAGTAGTAGTGCGCGGAGTGCTCACCGCCGAAGACGGCGTCGGTGACGGCCATCTCCTGCTTGATGAAGGAGTGGCCGACGCGGGTGCGCACCGGGGTGCCGCCGAGCTCGCGGACCACCTCGGGGACGGTCCAGGAGGTGATCAGGTTGTGGATGATGGTCGGCTCGGCCTCGCCGGCGGCCTTGGCGCGGGCGATCTCGCGGGCGGCGACCAGGGCGGTGATGGCCGACGGGGAGACCGGCTCGCCGCGCTCGTCGACGACGAAGCAGCGGTCGGCGTCGCCGTCGAAGGCGAGGCCGAGGTCGGCGCCGACCTCGCGGACCTTCGCCTGGAGGTCGACCAGGTTCTTCGGGTCGAGCGGGTTGGCCTCGTGGTTGGGGAAGGTGCCGTCCAGCTCGAAGTACATCGGGACGAGCTCGACCGGCAGGCCGTCGAAGACGGTGGGCACGGTGTGCCCGCCCATGCCGTTGCCGGCGTCGACGACGACCTTGAGCGGGCGGATCGCGGCGAGGTCGACCAGCCCGAGCAGGTGGTCGGCGTAGCCGCGCAGGGTCTCCCGCTCGGAGAGGGTGCCCGGGCGGACGTCGCGCGCCGGGACGGTGACGGTGTCGTCCTCGGCGGTCCAGGACTCGACCAGCTCGCGGATCTCGGCGAGGCCGGTGTCCTGGCCGACCGGGGCGGCGCCGGCCCGGCAGAGCTTGATGCCGTTGTACTGGGCCGGGTTGTGGCTGGCGGTGAACATCGCGCCGGGCAGGTCGAACGCGCCGCTGGCGTAGTACAGCTGGTCGGTCGAGCAGAGGCCGATCTGCACGACGTCGGCGCCGTGGCCGGCCGCGCCCTCGGCGAAGGCCAGCGTCAGCGACGGGGAGGAGGGCCGCATGTCGTGGCCGACCACGATCGCGGTCGCGCCGGTCACCTGCACGAACGCGGCGCCGAAGGCGCGGGCGAGGCTCTCGTCCCACTGGTCCGGGACGACGCCCCGTACGTCGTACGCCTTCACGAGCTGCTTGAGGTCGCGCACTGCGGCTCCACCCTGGTTCTGTGTCTGATCGGCGAACGCGCCGGCGCCCTGGCCGGCGGGCTGATCGCCCGTGGTCACGATACGTCCGGGCACGGCGGCGGCCGCTGACCGGTACAGGGGGGCAGCGTACCCGGGCGGGCGGAACGGTTCGTGCGGGGGCGGGAGCGGGACCCGGGCCGGGGGGCGGGTCAGTTGTCGGGCGAGCGGAGCACCCGGAGGTGGCCGCGGCGGCCGCCCTCGGTGGACTCGCCCTCGGGGGCCCGGCCCTGACGCGGGGTCTGCGGGCGGGCGGCCTCGCGGACGGCGTTGGCGAGCGCCTCCAGGTCGTCGCTGCTGCGGCGCAGCGGACCGGCCTCGGCGACGAGCCGGACCACCTCCCAGCCGCGCGGGGCGGTGAGGCGCTCGGCGTGCTGGGCGCACAGGTCGTAGCAGTGCGGCTCGGCGTAGGTGGCGAGCGGCCCGAGGACGGCGGTGGAGTCCGCGTAGACGTACGTCAGCGTCGCGACGGCCGGACGGCCGCACGCGGTCCGCGAACAACGACGTACAGAGCTCACGAGGGTGGACGGTACAGCACTCCCCGCCGGGGAGCGAAGACCGCCTGTCCGGAGGGTGTGCCGTGTCGCCGTCCGCGCGCCGTCGCGGTGCTCCGCTCGCCCCGGGCGAACAGCTGCCGGGGTGGTCCACTTCCGGGCGTCCAAGGACTACTCTCGGCAGTGATATGGACAGCTCCGCACCGCAGTCATCGACGGGTCCCTCGCGCCGCCCGCGGCACCGTGACCGGCACGGCCGGGGTCTGCGCGGCCCGCTCGCGCCGCCGCAGGTCCCGATCTCGCTCACCCGCTCCGAGTTGTTCGACGACTACGTGCGCGAGTCGGTGGAGCGGCTGGAGCGGCGCTGGCCGCAGCTGATCGAGGTGGAGTTCGCCGTGCAGGAGGTGCCGCTGCACGAGCCGGACGGCGCCGATCCGGACGGCGGGGTGCCGCTGGGCCGGGTCTCGCCCGGCCGGAAGGGGCGCAAGAGCCAGATCGTGGTGTACCGGCGGCCGGTGGAGATCCGGGCGAAGTCGCGGGAGGACCGCGCGGCGCTGGTGCACGAGATCCTGATCGAGCAGGTGGCGGAGCTGCTGGGGCTCTCCCCCGACGCCATCGACCCGCGGTACGACGAGGACTGAGCCGGGAACGGCGGAGGGGCCGCGCCCGTGACCGGGTGCGGCCCCTCCGGTGTTCCGGTGCTCAGCGCAGGACCACGCCCGGGGCCTGGGCGGCCTTCGGGACCTTGACGCTGGACCGGTCGTCGCGCAGCGCCTGGACGGTGAACATCGGCACGTCCTTGGCGGGGATCGAGAGCATCCGGGCGGCGGCCACCGGGCCTCCGGTGACGGTCTCCACGGTGAGCGCGAAGCCTCCGTTCAGTCCGGCGGGCTCGGGCGCGGGGAGGGCGACGGTGCCGCCGGCCGGCAGCTGGACCTCCTGGGTGGCGGGGGTGCCGCCGCCGGTGCCGGCCGAGGAGGTGACCCGGACGGTGGCGGCCTCGCCGGTGGAGGTGAGGAAGAGCGTGGACGCGCCGCCGCCCCGGTTGTCGGCGACGGTGGCGCGGGCGCCGACCGGCACGGTGCCGGCCAGCCAGGCGGCGTCGGACTTGCCGTTGGCGGCGGCCCGGTCGATCCGCAGGCCGGCCACCACCGGGGTGGGGTGCTTGTCGTCGGTGGGCGACACGCGCAGGCCGGCGACCTCGTCGCGGGTCACCTTGCCGAGGTCGACGGCGGCCACCATGCCGGCCTTGACGTGGATGGACTCGTTGCCGGCCGGGGTGAACCAGCCGTTCTTGCCGGAGAGCTCGATCTTCAGGTCGGCGTCGTCCTCCGGCGGGGCCCAGACGACCAGGCGGGCGGCCGAGGTGTCGGCAGGCAGGCCGGGCAGCACCTGGACGGCCGCCGGGTCGGCGGAGGCGGGCACCCAGTCGGCGCCCTTGCTGCCGTCGGCGGCGTGCAGCGCGGCGCCGACCCGGCCGGTGCGGGCGACCACGTGCACGGCGAGGTCGGCGACCTGGCCCTTGCTGAGGGTGGGCAGCAGCACCGACTGCGAGCTGCCGGGGGCGACGGTGATGCTGTTGGCGGCGTCGTTCTCGATCAGGCCCTTGTCGCCGTAGAGCTTGAGGTCGACCACGGCGGCGCTGGATTCCGTGTTCACCAGGCTGATGTAGTCGGTGCGGCCCTCGGCGGTGGAGGCGCCGACGAACCAGAAGCCGGTGCCGGCCGGCGTGCAGGTGATCCCGGACAGGCCGAGGCCGCGCTGCTCGGTGACGGTGGTGGTCTGGGTGACGGTGAAGCCGGGGGCGAGCGCGCCGGTGGCGACGGCCCCGGTGCCGGGGGCGATGTCGCCGTTGGCGGCGGGTCCGGTCACCGGGGTGCCGGGCTTGGCCAGGGTGAGCCGGGCGTCGGTGGGTGCGGTGTCCTTGGCCGGCGCCGGCGCGGCGGTCGGGGCCGCGGGTGCGCCGGTCGCGGCCGGGGTCGCCGGCGCGGCGCTCGGGGCGGCGGTGGCCGGCGGGGTGGCGGGCGCGGCCGCGTCGGAGAGCCAGCCGGTGCCGGCGGCCTCGCCCGTGCCCGTCCCCGGCGGGGTGTACGCGGTGAGGGTGGTGGCGCCGGTGAGGCCCTGGAGCGGCTGCGGGCAGACCGCGGTGCTCCGCTCGACCTGCGCCGAGGTGGCGGTGGCCGCGCCGGTGCGGGCCGGGGCGGCCGGCGGACGGAGTTCGGCGATGCCGAACACCGCCGCGAGCACCACGCCGGCGGCCAGCAGCGACCTGGTGGTCCGCGCCACCGAGGAGCCCTTCGGGGCGGGGGCGCCGTCCGAGGCCCTGCCGGGCGCGGGCGCGGCCGCGGGGGCGGTGTCCGGCGCGCCGGACTTCTTCCTGAAGGCGGGCTTCTTCATCGCGGGTCAGCTCCCGGATCCGTGGTGCGGGTACCGGCCCGGGCCGTGCGGGCCGTTCGGGTCGTGGGGCTCGTTCGGGTCCGGCTGGTCGTAGTAGGGCTCGGCCTGCTGCTGCCCGGGCACCCAGGGCTGCTGGCCGGCCTGCTGGCCCATCTGCTGGTACTGGTCGTAGCCGTACTGCTGCTCCGCCGGGTACGGCTGGTAGCCCTGCTGCTGGTAGCCGTCGCCGTACCCCTGGCCGCCGTACGGCGCGCCCACCGGCTGCTGCGCGGCGTACGGGTCGTAGCTGTACGGGTCGGCCTGCTGGTAGGTCTGGTACGGGTCGGTGTACGGCTCGGCCTCCTGCGCGGCGGCGGCCGCCTGGACCGCCCCCGCCGCCGGCTCGCCGGCGGACTGCGCCGGGATCGTGCCCGGCCGGCCCTCGTACACCCCGCTCTCCGGCTCGTCGGCCTCCGGGGCCTCGCTCTCGGCGCCCTCGCCGCGCTCGGCCATCCGGCGGGCCCGGCGGCTGCCGGGGGCCGGGGCCTGCGCCTGGGCGGCGGCGGCCAGCGCGGCGGCCTCGACCACGCCCTCGGGCAGGTCGTCGTCCTTGTGGTTGCGCCGGCCGGGCAGGGCCAGCACCAGGACGGTCAGGCCGAGCAGCAGCTGGGCCCAGATCCAGCCGGTGTGCAGCAGGCCGTCCTCGCGGGTGACGAGCAGCTTGCCGCCGCCCGCCGGGAGCTTGAAGCCCTGCGCCCAGCCGTCGACGGTGACCGGCTCCAGCGCGGTGCCGTTCACGGTGGCCTTCCACTGCGGGGCGGCGGACTCGGCCAGTCGCAGCACCCGGCCCTCGGGGCCGGCCGGCACGGCGGTGTCGACGTCGCGCTCGCCGGACGGGACGACCACGGGGGCGGTGCCCGGGGCGGTGATCAGCGCGCGGGTGGCGGGGGTGCCGTCGACCTGCCAGAGCGCGGCGCCGCCGTCCTGGTTGGCCTTGACCAGGCCGGGGGTGGTGTCCAGGACGTCCTTGAAGGCGCCGATCAGCGGCTGGTCGACCAGCACGTAGGCGATGCCGTAGCGGGAGAGCGCGCCCGCCTGGTCGGCGCCGGAGCCGGCCAGCAGGCTGCCGACCGTGCGGTCCAGGCCGGCCGTGGTGCCGGTGGCGGGATCGACGGTGGACTCGGCCTGGCCGAGCGTCAGACCGGCGCCGCGGACCACGGTGTAGTCGACCGAGCCGCCCTTCGGGTCGCCGGTGACGACCAGGGTGCGGGAGCGGTCGGTGGTGCCGGCCTGCTCGGCGATGAACGCGGGCACCTGGGCGCCGCGGTCGCGGTGCAGCGGACCGTCGGCGCCGGTGACGGCCCACCAGAGGCCGGTGCCCAGCGGGGCGAGCACGGCGGCGGCCACCACCAGGGCGGCGACCGGCTGGCGCCAGCCGAAGGCGATGCCGGCCACGCGGGCGTTGGCGCCGTCGGCACCGATCGCGGCGGCGGCCAGCAGGGCGACGCCGGCCAGCAGGGTGGCGGGGCCGGACCACGCGGGCACGGCCGGGCCGCCGGAGGCCGGGGTGACCGAGGTGCCGGCCACCGCGACGGCGAAGAGCAGCCCGGCACCGGCGGCGCCCCAGGCGGCGAGCACCGCGCGGCGGCGGTCGGCGCGCAGCAGGGCGGCCAGCGCGGCGAGCACCACGCCGGCGGAGAGCCAGACCGGCGGCACACCGGCGCCGCCCGGGTTGACCAGGAGCAGTCCGGTGGCGGTCGGCCCGGCGCCGTGCAGGCCGGGCAGGCCGGCTTCGAGCAGCAGCCGCTGCGGGTGCGCGAGCACCTGGAGCGACCAGGGCGCGAGCACGCCCACCGGCACCGCGAGGATCACCAGGACGCGCAGGCCGAGCAGCCGCAGCGCGGTCGCACCGGAGCCGAAGGCGCCGCCGCGGACCACCGCGGTGACCAGCATGGCCAGGCAGAGCGGGACGGCCAGCGCCCAGACCAGCGGGACGAAGGCAGTGGCCAGGGTGAGCAGCAGGACGGTCATCCAGGCGGAGCGCCAGCCGGGGCGGGCGCCCTTGGCGGCGCTCTCGTCCCGGATGCCGAGGCCGGCGGTGATCGCGGCGGCGCGGGCCAGCGGCGGCAGCAGCACGGCCAGGACGGCGGTGCCGATCCGGCCCTGGGCGAGCGCGCCGGTGGCGGCGGGCAGCAGCGCGTAGGTGGCGCTGGCCCAGGCGCGGACCAGCTTGGAGTCGATCAGCGGCCGGGAGACCAGGTAGGCGCTGACGGCGGAGAGCGGGACGGCGAGGACGACCAGCAGGGTGACCGCGAGGTCGGCGTGGTCGAACAGCATCCAGGAGAGGATCGACAGCACCGCGAGGTAGGGCGGTGCGGCGGCCGTGGAGCCGGTGCCGACGGGGTGCCAGGCGTCGGCGTACGCCGACCAGAGCCCGGCCGCGCCGTCGGTGGCGGGCAGCAGGGCGCCGCCGAACAGCGCGTCGCCGCCGAGCAGGCCGCGGCAGGCGACCAGCGCGAACACCAGCAGGGCCGCGAACAGCACCGGGGCGGGACGCCGGACGAGCTTCTTGAGCAGGGCGAACTGCTCGACGACCAGGTCCTCGGCGTCCTCGTCGCCGCCGGCCTCGACGCCGCCGTGCCGGCCGCCGGCGTCGTCGGCGCCCCCTATCCCGAGCGAGCCGATGGCGCCCTCGACGGCGAGCCGGGCGGTGGCACCGGGCGCCGGGAAGAGCGTGCGGTCGTCCAGGGCGTCGGCGGCGCGGGTGCGGGCGCGGCGTTTGCGGGCGGCCATCAGCCGGGGCAGCCGGACGAGTTCGTGGCCGAGGCCGGCGAGTTCGTCGAAGGCCTGCTTGGGGTCCTTGCCGAGCAGGTTGGCGACCACCCGCAGCAGGGTGCCGAGCACCAGCCGCAGCAGGACGTAGGGGAAGAGCGCGCCCTTGGAGTTGGCGAGCAGGGTGTAGACGGCGCCGGCCTTGTCCACCCGGTGCGGGTGGGCGGGGCCGCAGTCGATGGCGCGGCGCTCGCGGCTGGCGGCCTCGGCGTGCCGGAGCACGGCGTCCGGGGCGACCACGACGCGGTGGCCGGCGGCGTTGACCCGCCAGCAGAAGTCGGTGTCGTCGCGCATCAGCGGCAGCGCCCGGTCGAAGCCGCCGAGCTCCTCGAAGACGTCGCGGCGCACCAGCATGCCGGCGGTGGAGACGGCGAGTACCGGGCGGACCTGGTCGTGCTGGCCCTGGTCCTGCTCGCGCCGGTCCAGCCCGGTCCAGCGGCGGCCGGAGCGGGCGATGCTGACACCGACCTCCAGCAGCTGCCGGCGGTCGTACCAGCTGCGCAGCTTGGGGCCGACCACGGCGGCGCTGGGGGTGGAGTCGGCGACCTGGAGCAGGCGGCGCAGCGCGTCGGTCTGCGGCTCGCAGTCGTCGTGCAGCAGCCAGAGCCACTCGACCGGCTGGGTCTCCCGGGGGCCGCCGCGGCCGAGGTCGTCCTGCTCGCCGAGCGGGTCGCCGAAGTCGTCCCAGCCTCCGGTGACCGGGTCGTAGCCGGAGGGGTCGAGCCGGTAGGGCAGGTCCTCGGGGCGCAGCGGGGGGCTGTTGAAGACCGCCTCGCCGACCGCGGTGCCGAAGCCGGCCCGGCGGCCGAGGACGGTCGGGCCGCTCTCCGGGAGCCAGTCGGCGAGGGTCTCGGCGAGCAGGCGCGGGGACTCGTCGGTGGAGCCGGTGTCGACGGCGAGGACGCGCTGCACCTGGCGGTCCTGGCCGAGCAGGCCGGCGAGGGCCCGGGGCAGCCAGCGGGCGCCGTCGTGCGAGACGATCACGGCGGTGACCAGGTGGCGCGGGTAGGCGGGCGGCCTGCTGGAGGAGAAGCCGCTCTGGTGGCTGAAGACGGTCATCGCGTGCGCGGGCCCCAGTTCTCGGTGGACACAGCCGGTGAACGGCAACCGGATGGCGCACCACACTAACGGCTCCCGATGACGGCTCCGTCCACGGTGTCCGTCCGCACCGCCCGTCCGGGAACGCGGAAGCGCCTCACCACCGGTGGTGAGGCGCTTCGTCGCAGGTCGTCCGTGCGGGCCGGCTGTTCGATGATCCGGGGTCCGGGGATCCGGGGGACGCGTCCACCCCGGTCAGACGGCGCTCTTCTTGAGCCGGCGGCGCTCGCGCTCGGAGAGGCCGCCCCAGATGCCGAAGCGCTCGTCATTGGCCAGGGCGTACTCCAGGCACTCGGAGCGGACCTCGCAGGCGAGGCAGACCTTCTTGGCCTCGCGCGTGGAGCCGCCCTTCTCGGGGAAGAAGGATTCCGGGTCGGTCTGGGCGCACAGCGCGCGCTCCTGCCAGCCGAGTTCCTCTTCCTCCTCGATGCCGTCACCGATCAACAGCTCAAAGAGCTCGCTCATGTGGCGCGCCTCCTCTGCCCCTATTGGCGTCCCCGTGGTTGCCGTTGCCTCGTGCGGCCGACGACACGAGTGAAATTACAGTTGCGTCACTCTGGCCCAGTCAAGCCGAGCTCTGGTATTGGGGCCAGGATTCACTCCCCGGCACCAAGCCGTTACGAATAGTGTACATAACCGGACACATCGGACCTCCCGCCCGATTGCCCTCGAAGGCCGGTGAACCCTTCGCAACCGGGGGCCGGGTGACGCGCAGTCACCGCCACAGGCCGGTCATCGGCCTCTCTTCCCGGCGATCTTCCCATCGAAACATAGAGGGTGATTTATCACCCCATCGGGTACTTCGTGGCCCATCTCACCCGAATGTCCGCTCTCTCCGAGTTGACACCGCCCCCGCGGATGCGATGTCCTTGCTTCCATGTCAGAGTTCGCCAGCCCCCGGAGCGGTTCCGCCCTCCGCCGTGCCGTGAACTCCTGTTGTCGCCTCTGTTCCTGCCGCTGTATCTAGGCGCCCGCCGTCCCGCCGCGCGCCGCCCAGGAAGCACAGAGGCCGCCCGCGATTCCCGCCCCAGGACATCCCGGATCCGGCTGATCCCCTGACGACCCAGCCCTTCCGAGGACGACTCCCGTGCGAATGACCCGCATCCGCAAGCGGAACCGCGACCGCAGCAAGCTCTCCCGCCGCGCCGCCACCCGGCCCGGCGCCCCCGCCCCGGCCGCCCGCCCCGGCGAGCACCCGTGGGCCGACGGCCTCAGCGACGTCTCCATCGCCGGCGACCCGCTGGCCTTCCCGCACCTCGCCCGCACCGACCTGCCCGGGCACCCCGTGACCGTCGCCGACCACTCCCGGCTGGTCCGCGAGATCGCCGCCGACCGCTCCCGCTGGGAGCCGCTCGTCCGCTACGACGCGCTCACCCGCTGGTACGCCCGGCTGGAGACCGGCCCCGGCTACGAGGTCTGGCTGCTCAGCTGGCTGCCCGGCCAGAGCAGCGGCCTCCACGACCACGGCGTCTCCTCCGGCGTGATGGCCGTGGTGCAGGGCGAGCTCGTCGAGCGCTCCCTGACCCACGCCGGGGAGGGCGCCCGGACGCTGCGCCCCGGCGGCCAGCGGGTGTTCTCCGCCGGCTACCTGCACGAGGTGGTCAACGGCTCGCTGGAACCGGCCGTCTCCATCCACCTCTACAGCCCCGGCCTGACCGAGATGAACCAGTACGGGGGCGCCGCGGCCGTGCCAGAGCAGCACCGGCAGACGTCCGCCGAGGTCAGCTAGGTCCTCGACCTCGACCCGGCGGCGGGTTGTCGAGGACCGGGCTGACGACCCGTCGGCGCGTGGCAGGATGGGCGCATGCGCATCGTGGCACTGGCAGGCGGGATCGGCGGAGCGCGTTTCCTGCGCGGACTCCGGGAGGCCATCGGTCCCGAGGACGAGATCACCGTCATCGGCAACACCGGTGACGACATCCACCTCTTCGGGCTGAAGGTCTGCCCCGACCTCGACACCGTCATGTACACCCTCGGCGGCGGCATCCACGAGGAGCAGGGCTGGGGCCGGACCGACGAGACCTGGTCCATCAAGGCCGAGATGAAGGAGTACGGAGTCGGGCCCGAGTGGTTCGGGCTCGGCGACCGCGACTTCGCCACCCACCTCGTGCGCAGCCAGATGCTCACCGCCGGCTACACCCTCAGCCAGGTCACCGAGGCGCTCTGCGTCCGCTGGCGGCCCGGGGTGCGGCTGCTGCCGATGAGCGACGACCGGGTCGAGACCCATGTCCGGATCACCGACGACCAGGGCACCCGGGCGATCCACTTCCAGGAGTACTGGGTCAAGCTGCACGCCGCCGTCGACGCCGAGGCGATCGTGCCGATCGGCGCGGACACCGCCAAGCCGGCGCCCGGGGTGCTGGAGGCCGTCGCCGCCGCCGACGTCATCCTCTTCCCGCCGTCCAACCCGGTCGTCTCGATCGGCACCATCCTGGCCGTGCCCGGCATCCGGGCCGCCGTCGCCGCCGCGCCCGCCCCGGTGGTCGGGCTCTCCCCGATCATCGGCGGCGCCCCGGTGCGCGGCATGGCCGACAAGGTGCTCGCCGCCGTCGGCGTCGAGGCCACCGCCGAGGCGGTCGCGCTGAACTACGGCTCCGAACTGATCGACGGGTGGCTGGTGGACACCGCCGACGAGGCGGCCGTCGCCGCCGTCGAGGCCGGCGGGATCGCCTGCCGGGCCGTCCCGCTGCTGATGACCGACGTCCCCGCCACCGCCGAGATGGCCCGGGCCGCGCTGGCGCTCGCCGAGCAGGTGCGCGGATGACCCTCCAGGTCCTCCCCGTCGGCGGGCTGCCCGAGATCGACGCCGACTCCGACCTCGCCGGGCTGATCGCCAAGGCCGCCGAGTACCGGGACGGCGACATCCTGCTGATCACCTCCAAGGTGGTCAGCAAGGCCGAGGGCCGGGTGCTGGAGGCCGCCGACCGGGAGGCCGCGATCGACGCGGAGACCGTCCGGGTGGTCGCCCGCCGCGGCAGCACCCGGATCGTCGAGAACCGCAACGGCCTGGTCATGGCCGCCGCCGGCGTCGACGCCTCGAACACCGCCCCCGGCACCGTGCTGCTGCTCCCCGAGGACCCGGACGCCTCGGCCCGCGCGCTGCGCGCCCGGCTCCAGGCGCTCACCGGGCGCCGGCTCGCCGTCGTCGTCACCGACACCTTCGGCCGGCCCTGGCGCAACGGGCTCACCGACGTCGCGATCGGCGCCGCCGGGCTGCCCGTCGTCGAGGACCACCGGGGCCGCACCGACTCGCACGGCAACCCGCTGGTCATGACCGTCACCGCCACCGCCGACGAGCTGGCCGCCGCCGCCGACCTGGTGAAGGGCAAGGCCACCGGCACCCCGGTCGCCGTGGTGCGCGGCCTCGGCCACCTGGTCACCGCCGAGGACGGCGAGGGCGCCCGGCCGCTGGTCCGGCCCGCCGCCGAGGACATGTTCCGGCTCGGCACCTCCGAGGCGGTCCGGCAGGCCGTCACCCAGCGGCGCACCATCCGCGCGTTCACCGCCGAGCCGGTCGACCCGCAGGCCGTCCGGCGCGCCGTCGCCGCCGCGGTCACCGCGCCCGCGCCGCACCACACCACCCCGTGGCGCTTCGTCCTGCTGGAGACGCCCGAGGTGCGGACCCGGCTGCTGGACGCGATGCTCGCCGCCTGGCGCCGCGACCTCGCCGGGCTGGACGGCTGGGACGAGGCGAGGATCGCCCGCCGCACCGCCCGCGGCGACGTCCTGCGGGCCGCCCCGTACCTGGTGGTGCCGTGCCTGGTGATGGACGGCTCGCACGACTACCCCGACGGGCGCCGCGCCGCCGCCGAACGGGAGATGTTCACCGTCGCGATCGGCGCCGCCGTGCAGAACCTCCTGGTCACCCTGGCCGGCGAGGGCTACGGCTCGGCCTGGGTGTCCTCCACCATGTTCTGCCGCGACACCGTCCGCGCCGCCCTCGACCTCCCCGGCCACTGGGACCCGATGGGCGCCATCGCCGTCGGCCGCCCCGCCGAACCCCCGCGCACCCGCCCCGGCCGCCCCGCCGACGCCTTCATCGAGGTCCGCTAGGGGCCCCTGGGGGCTCAGAGCCGGCGGTACACGTCCCGGCGATTGCCGACGGTGACCACGAGGATGACCAGCCGGTCTCCCCGCACCTCGTAGACCACGCGGTGGGCGCCCACGCGCAGGCGGTAGGGACCGTCGTGCCCGGCGGTGACTCGAAGAGGTCCGCCGGCAACTCCGCCGTGCTGACCGTGGGATCGTTGCGGTGGAGCTCGGCCTCCCTGGCGGTCAGTTCCTCCGCCGCTGAAGGTGTACACCGTCTCCGGGTCAGTGGTGGCGGTGGTCGTTGGGGGTGAGGCGGGGGCCGAAGCGGGGGGCGTGGGTGCCGGTGGCGGTGATCAGGCGGCAGAGGCGGTGGCGGTGGGGACGGTAGGGCTCCAGGAGGGCCAGCATCCGGGCGTCGTCGCTGCGGACCCGGCCGGCCAGGGCCCAGCCGACGATGTTGGGCAGGTGGAAGTCGCCGACCGAGACGGCGTCGGCGTCGCCGTTGCTGCGCTGGAGGGTCTCGGCGGCCGTCCAGACGCCGATGCCCGGGACGGCGGTGAGGCGGGCGAACGACGCCTCGTGGTCCATCCCGGAGGCCTCCTCCAGGCGGGGCGCCAGGCGGACGGCGCGCTGCACCGTCGCCGAGCGCTTCGGGTCCACGCCCGCGCGGTGCCAGTCCCAGCTCGGCACCAGTGACCACTCGCGGGCCGAGGGTGCCACCCGCAGGCCCTCGGCCGGACCCGGCGCCGGGGTGCCGAAGGCGCGCAGCAGGGTGCGCCAGGCGCGGTAGGCCTCGCCGGTGGTGACCTTCTGCTCCAGGATCGCCGGCACCAGGGACTCCATGACCAGGCCGGTCCTGACCAGTCGCACGCCGGCCACCTCACGCTGGGCCTCGCGCAGCGGGCCGGGCGGCAGGACCAGGCCCGCCGGGTCGTCGCCGGCGCCGAGCAGCTCCGGCAGCCGGTCCAGCAGCCACGGGGCGGCCGGGCCCCAGGCCTCCGCCTCGACGACCCCCTCGGAGGGGCGGGCGAGCACCCGCAGGGTGCCGATGCCGGCCGGGGTGCGGGAGGCGCGCCAGACGGCGCCGTCGGGGGTGGTCCGGTAGGCCGGGTCGCCCGGGCCGCGGCGCAGCGGGAGCAGGGTGCGGGCCACGTCCAGCGGGAAGCCGGGCCTCCAGCGGCGCGCGGTTCCGGGGGCGGAACCGGCGCTCCTGGGGGCGGGCACGCCCGTGCGCGCGCCCGTCCGCGTGATCCCGCTCACCACCGTGCACCTCCTGCGCTGTCCGCCGACCATGGGGATATGAACGATACGCGGGTGGCGGAGTTGGCCCCGGGTGACGAGAGTGCCGTGCGGGCCCTCTACCACCGGGTGCTGGAGGGCTGGAACGAGCGGGACGGCGCGGCCTTCGCCGGGCCGTTCGCGCCGGACGGCCAGGTGATCGGCTTCGACGGGAGCCGGTACGACGGCCGCTCGGTGGTGGCCGCCGAACTCGGGCGGCTCTTCGCCGACCGCGCGACGCCCGAGTACGTCGCCAAGGTGCGGCGGATCCGGGCGCTGGCCCCCGGGGTGGCGCAGCTGGACGCGGTGGCCGGCCTGGTGCCGGACGACGCGGACGACCTGGACCCCGCGCTGAACGCGGTGCAGACGGTGATCGCGGTCAACGCGGGGGCGGGCTGGCGGATCGCCCTGTGGCAGAACACCCCGGCCCGCTACGACCTGCGGCCCGACCTCGCGCGGGCGCTGACGGCCGAGCTGCGGGAACTGGTCGCCCGCGGACCGGGGCCGGGGTGAGACCGGTGGCTAGCGGGTGGCGGCGGTGTCGGCGCGGCCCTGGAGGCGGGCCGCCTCGGTGCGGATGCCGGGGAGCTCCGGGTAGAGGGCGGCGCCGGGGCACTCGGTGCTGAAGCCGTCGCGGTGGCCGGAGACGGCGTCGAAGGAGACGGTGGTGCCCGCCGGGTAGCGGCTGGCGCTGGAGCTGGAGACCAGCTTCACCCGGCCGCCCGCGTCCCGGCCGGTGAGGCCGAGCTTCCAGGCGGAGATCCGGGCGAGGCCGGTCAGCAGCGCCGGCGGGGGCGCGTCCTCGACGTAGGTGCCGATCGCCGCCACGCCCGCCGAGTCGGCGTTGAAGCCGAGGGTGTGGGCGCCCTGCACCGGCAGGTCGGTGCCGCCGGCCCGGCCCTCGTAGACGGTGCCGCAGCGGTCGACCAGGAAGTTGTAGCCGATGTCCCGCCAGCCGTTGCTCTGCACGTGGTACTGGTAGATCGCCCGGATCACCCGGGGCGCGTCGGCGCACTCGTAGGCGGTGGCGGTGGCGGTGTGGTGGACGAAGACCGCCCGGACCTGGCCGGTGTACTCGAAGTCGGACGCGCGGATGGACTCGTCGGCGCCCCAGCCGGCCCGGGTGACGATCTCGGGGCGCGGGGCCTGGTGGCCGGAGCGCCGCCCGCCGCCCGCCGGTTCGGCGGGCCCGGTCCGGGCGGCCGGGGACCCGGCGCCGCGCCCCGGGTCGACCAGCTCGACCCGCAGGCCGGGCGGCGGGCCGGCCGGACCCGCCGTCACCTCGACGGCCACGCCGTCGCTCGGGCCGGTCCACAGCGGGGCGGTGCCCGCGCGCCGGGCACCGCCGGCGGCGGCCGGGGTGTCCGGTCCGTCCTCGCCGTCGGCCTCCAGCCGCTGCCAGTCGCGCCAGGCGCCGGTGGCCGCGTCCCGGGTGCGGACCCGGACGGTGCCGTCGGCGAACGCGTGCGCCGGGCCGTCCCAGGTGACGCCGATCAGCTCGAACCGCCCGGTGGTGCGCGGCGCCAGCACGCGTCCCGCGGCCGACCGGTGCGGGCCGTCCAGCGCGAGCGAGGTGACGGAACCGCCGCCCGCCGAGGTCCGCAGCCCGGCCCGCGGCGAGGCCTCGGCGGAGGGCGGACCGGACTCGGCGGCGGCCGGGGACAGCGGGAGGACGGCGGTGCAGACGGCGAGCAGGACGACGGGGAGGGCCACGCGGGGAACGACGGTCGGTCGGCCGCGGAGGCCCTGGGGAAGGATGCGCATAAACCGGATGTTCACGGGATTTCGACCTGCGCGCCACGCCACCCGGCGCCGCTTCGGCCACCCCTCCCGGACGTCCACCCGAAGGCCGTAGGCTGGGGCGCACCATGACTTCGCCTTTCGCTGCCGATGCCCGCACCCCCGTCGAGCTGCTGCACGCTTACCTGCGAGGTGGCACTCCCTCAGTCGACCCCGCGGCCCCGCTGGTCACCTTCTACGACGACGCCAGCGGCGAACGCGTCGAGCTCTCCGCCCGGACCTTCGACAACTGGGTCGCCAAGACCGCCAACCTGCTCCAGGACGAGCTCAACGCCGGGCCGGGCGACCGCGCCGCGCTGCTCCTCCCGGCCCACTGGCAGAGCGCCGTCTGGCTGCTCGCCTGCTGGTCCGTCGGGGTGGCGGCGGTTCCGGCCGGAGACCCGGCCGACGCCGACCTCGTGGTCAGCGGCCCGGACGGCCTGGCGGCCGCCCAGGCCTGCGAGGGCGAGCGGGTGGCGCTCGCCCTGCGACCGCTCGGCGGGCGGTTCCCGCAGCGCCCGGACGGCTTCCTGGACTACGCGGCCGAGGTGCCCGGCCAGGGCGACCGGTTCGCCCCCTACTCCCCCGTCGCCCCGGACGCCCCGGCGCTGGAGACCTCGGTCGACGGGCTGCCGCTGAAGCTGACCGGGGAGCAGACCGTCCAGCTGGCCCGCGAGGGCGCCGCCCGGCTCGGGGTGGGCCCCGGCGACCGGGTGCTGTCCACCCTCTCCTACGACGACTGGGCGGGCCTGGAGGCCGGTCTGCTGGCGCCGTTGGCGGCCGGCGCGTCAGTGGTGCTCTGCCGCAACTCGGACGGCCTCGACGCCGACCAGTGGGAGAAGCGGGTGGAGTCCGAACGGGTGACACTGCGCCTCGGGTAACCCCCGGCCCCGGCCCGGCGGGTAGGGATCCCTGCCATGGCCGAGGACGACACCGAGCACCCCCCGACCGAACGCCCGCCGACCGACCGCGACCCGGCCGACCACCCTCCGGCCGGGGAGTCCGGCGCCGCGGAGCCGGAAGCCGTGTCCGAGGCTTCCGGCGGCCGCCGGCGCCGCCGTCGGCGGTGGCTGGTCGTCACCGCCTGCGCCCTCGCGTTCCTGCTGGTGGCCTGCGGCACGCTGCTCTGGGTCGCCTACCGCAAGCTCGACGGCAACATCCGCACCGACTCCACCACCGACCAGTTGCTGGCCCGGCTGGAGGCCGAGCGCCCCAGCCGGACCGCCGGGGCCCGCGGTGCGGAGAACCTGCTGCTGATCGGCAGCGACGACCGGACCGGCGCCAACGCCTCCTACGGCACGGCGGGCGGCCAGCGCTCGGACACCACGATCCTGGTCCACCTGGCGGCCGACCGCCGGCGCGCGACCGCCGTCTCGATCCCGCGCGACGTCATGGTGACCGTCCCCGCCTGCGAGAAGCCGGACGGCACCCGCAGCCGGGCCGGGCTGGCGCAGTTCAACTCGGCCTTCGAGACCGGCGGCCCGGCCTGCTCGATCCGGACCGTCGAGCAGCTCAGCGGCATCCGGATCGACCACTACGTGATCATCGACTTCACCGGGTTCAAGCGGATGGTGGAGGCCGTCGACGGGGTCGAGGTGTGCGTCCCGCAGCCGATCCACGACAAGGACGCCAAACTGGACCTGCCGGCCGGGCGGCAGACCCTGCGCGGGGAGCAGGCGCTCGGCTACGTCCGGGCCCGGGAGACCCTCGGCGACGGCAGCGACACCCAGCGCATGGGGCGTCAGCAGCAGTTCCTGGCCGCGCTGATCCGCAAGGTGCAGTCGCAGGACGTGCTGCTCAACCCGACCAAGCTGTGGCCGGTGCTGGACGCGGCCACCTCCTCGGTGCGGGCCGACGGCGGGCTGTCCTCGCTGGGCGCGCTGTACGACCTGACCCAGGACCTGCGCGGGATCCCGTCCTCGGACGTGACCTTCCTGACGGCGCCGCGGCAGCCGTACCGGTTCGACTCGGACCGGGACGAGTTCGTTCAGCCGCAGACCACCCAGCTGTTCGCGGCGCTGCGGGACGACCGGCCGGTGGAGGTGCGGCCGCCGGGGCCGGGTCCGTCGCCGACGGCCCGGGCGGCGCCGGGGGCCTCCCTCCCCCCGTCGGCCCCGCGGACGGCGTCGCCGACCCCTCGCGCGGTGTCGCCGACGCCCACTCCGTCACCGAACGTCACCACCGCGCCGTCGTACGAGGGGCGGACCGCCGACGTGGACGCGTGCGCCGTGCACTGACCGGTGGCGGCGCCGATCAACCGTTCATCGGATCACCGTTCCGTACACGGATCATGATCTTGAAAGGTTCTCCCCGGAAATTCCCAGCACCGGATTCACCTGGGGAAATGCCGTTCCGCGCCATGGCGGAGATCACATCAGGAACAATTCCCCCACCCGGCTCGTCTAGGGTGTCCGAGTCGGTCGCGCAATTGGCGGACCGGTCCGGGAACCGGACGGAGGGAGGGGAGCACCCGTGCAGCAGGACACCCACGGCGTCACGCCGGACGCGGGGCCGCCGCCCCCGCCCGAGCCGTTCGCCCCCGCCCGGGGCATCCCCGTCCAGCGGCGGCGCACGTCCGCCGGAGCAGCGCCCGAGCGTTCCGCCGAGACCGCCGCGGCGTCCGGGGCCGGGCTCCCGCCCGGCGGCGGCCGGGCCGCCCACCGCAGGGCGCGCGCGGCGCGGCGCAACCGCCGCCGACGGCTGCTGAAGTGGACCGGAGGCCTCGGCGCGTTCGTCCTGGTGGCCGGCTGCGGCGGCGCGTACTACGCGTACCAGCACCTCAACAACAACATCACCACCGTCAAGGTGCAGCTGGGCGACGAGGCGGAGCGGCCCCAGCCGGTCGGCGACGACCTGAACATCCTGGTGATCGGCACCGACAGCCGGGAGGGCCTGGGCCGCTCCTACGGCGACGAGGGCAGCGCCGGGCACGCCGACACCACCCTGCTGTTCCACGTCGCCAAGGACCGCACCAACGCGACCGTGCTCAGCATTCCGCGCGACCTCATGGTGCCGGTCCCGGACTGCCGGACACCGGACGGGAAGAACATCCCCGGTGAGTCGCGCACGATGTTCAACAACAGCCTCGGCCAGGAAGGCCGCGATCCGGGCTGCACCTGGAAGACCGTCGAGAAGATGACCGGGATCCGGGTCGACCACTTCGTGATGGTCGACTTCGAGGCCGTGAAGACGCTCTCCACCGCCGTCGGCGGCGTCGAGGTGTGCGCGGCCAAGGACATCAACGACCCGGACTCGCACCTGAAGATGAGCAAGGGCCGGCACGTCGTCCAGGGCGACGAGGCGCTCGCCTTCGTCCGCACCCGGCACGCCGTCGGACAGGGCGGCGACCTCACCCGGATCCCGCTGCAGCAGCAGTTCGTCAGCTCGATGATCCGCTCGATCAAGAGCAGCGACACCCTGACCAACCCGGCCAAGCTGTGGAAGCTCGCCGACGCCTCCACCAAGGCGCTCACCGTCGACTCCGGGATCAACAGCGTCGACAAGCTGAAGGACCTCGCGCTGGACGTCAGCAAGGTCGACACCGGGAACATCACCTTCGCCACCGTGCCGGTGCTGGACGACCCCGCGGACGAGAACCGGCTGATACTCAAGCAGCCGGACGCCGGGCAGCTGTTCTCGATGGTGGCGGGCGACCGGTCGCTGACCGAGGGGGCGGCCGCCCCGGCTCCGGCCTCCCCGACCTCCCCCGCGGCGCCGACGGCTTCGGCGGCGCCGACCGCCCCTGCCGCTCCGGCGGCTCCGGCGGTGGACGTGAAGGAGCAGCGGGTGACCGTGCGCAACGGCAGCGGGACGCCCGGGCAGGCGCAGCAGACCGTCGACCGGCTCCAGGCGAAGGGCTACGCCCGGGCCGCGACCTCCGCCAACGCGCCGGTCACGGCGACCACCACGGTCTCCCACCCGGCCGGGAAGGCCGCCGAGGCGGCGGCGCTGGCCACCGCGCTGGGCCTGCCCGCCGACGCGGTCAAGGCGGACCCGAAGCTGGGGGCGAAGGACGGGCTGGTGCTGGTGCTCGGCAAGGACGCGCCCGCCGCCGCGGCGGCCGCGGCGACGCCGAGCGCGCAGGCCACCGAGGCGCCGAAGGACCTCCAGCGGGTCCAGGCCGACGACACCGACGTCTGCGCGAAGTAGCCCGCCCCGGTCCGTCCGGCTCCTCCGGCCCGGCTCGTCCCGCTCGTCCGGCCCGGCCCGGCCTGGCCCGGCCCGGCCCCGGTCAGGAAGCCCCGGCGAGGGTGAGCACGCCGTCGGACTCCCGGTACTCCTCGCCGGTGCGCGGGCAGCGCCAGCGGTCCGGGCCGGCCGGCTCCAGCGGCTCGCCCGCCCGGCCGACCCACTTGATCCGGCGGGCCGGGACACCGGCGACCAGCGCGAAGTCCGGGACGTCCCGGTGCACCACCGCGCCGGCCGCGACCAGGGCCCAGCGGCCCACCGTCACCCCGGCGACCAGCACCGCGCGCCCGCCGATCGAGCAGCCCCGACGCAGCGTCACGCCACGGGCGTGCCAGTCGTCTCCGCGCTTGAGCCGGCCGTCGACGTCCACCGAGCGCGGGTAGAGGTCGTTGGTGAGCACCGCGGCCGGGCCGACGAAGACGCCGTCCTCCAGCACGGCGGGCTCGTAGACCAGCGCGTGGTTCTGCAGCTTGACCCGGTCGCCGATGCGCACCCCGGGGCCGACGTAGGCGCCCCGGCCGATGATGCAGTCCGCGCCGATCACCGCGTCCTCGCGGACCTGGGCGAGGTGCCAGACGGTCGTCCCGGCGCCGAGCACCGCGCGCCCGTCGACGTCGGCGGTCGGCTCGATCCGGGCCCCGGCAGCGGCGGAAACGGCGGCGGACCCGCCCTCAACTGTCCCCATGGCGCCCGACGATAGCGCCGGGGGCGGGGACAGGAGGGCGGGTCCGCGGGATTGGCCGGCAAGGACCGCCGGGGGTCAGCCGCGCTCGGCCACCACGTCGGCGGCGGAGGGGGAGCGGCTGCCGATCACCTTGCGGGCCAGCGAGCGCGGCGAGGTGAGGAAGCCGAAGCCCCAGCTGAGGTGCATGGTCGCGAGGGCCACCGGGAGCAGCGCCTTCGCCTTGGGCGACAGGCCGCGGCCCTCGACCAGCGCGCCGCCGAGGATGCCGAGCAGGTAGGCCCCGGGGGCGGCCAGGAAGACCGGGTGGACGGCCGCGCCGAGCACCAGCCCGAGCGTGACGCCGAGGAAGGCCGCCGGGGGCGCGAGGTAGCGGAGGTTGACCGAGCCCTTGTGGTACCGGGTGACCACCCGGCGCCAGCGGCCGTAGTCCTTGTACTGCTTGGCCAGCGCCCTGACGCTCGGCCGGGGGCGGTAGGTGACGCGCAGCTGCGGGGTGAACCAGACCAGGCCGCCGTCCTGGCGGATGCGGTAGTTGAGCTCCCAGTCCTGGGCGCGGACGAACTCCTCGTTGTAGCCGCCGAGGCGCTCCAGCACCTCGCGCCGGAAGACGCCGAGGTAGACGGTGTCCGCCGGGCCGGCCAGGCCGCCGGTGTGGAAGGCGGCGTTGCCGACCCCTATCTTCGAGGTCATCGCGGCGGCGACCGCGTGCTCCCACTCGGTCTCGCCCTCGGCGTGCATGATGCCGCCGACGTTGGCGGCCTCCATCTCGTCGAGCAGCCGGACCGCGGTGGTGATGTAGCCCGGGGTGAGCAGGCCGTGGCCGTCGACCCGCACCACTATCGGGTGGCGGGAGCCGCGGATCGCGGCGTTCAGCCCGGCGGGGGTGCGCCCGGTGGGGTTCCGCACGGTTTGGACCCTCGGGTCCTCGGCGGTGAGTTCGGCGGCGATCTCGTCGGTGCGGTCGGTGGACGGGCCGAGGGCGATCACCACCTCCATCGGCCCGGCGTAGTCCTGTTCCAGGATGTGCCGGACGGCCGTGCGCAGGTGTCGTTCCTCGTTGAGCACCGGCATGATCACGGAGACCGCCGGCAGCTCCTCAGCAGCCTTGGTGTTCATCGGGGCCAACCGTACCGGTGCGGACGGGGTGCCGTCCTGTCCCGGTCCGGGCCGCTGTGACCGGCCCCGGAGGCGGGCGGACCCGAGGGAACGCCGACGGGACGTTCCGCCGTTGCCGGAGAGCACCAGGAGGAACGTTTCACCGATCGCGGCCCACCGTACTCCCCGGCCCCGGCGCGCCCTCACCCGGCCCGGCCGAGGGCGCCCCTACCATCCGAGAGATGCCCGTCTCCCCCCTCTCCGCCCAGCCCTGCGCCCGGCCCGGCCGGCGGCGCCGCTGGCCCCGCCGGCTGGCCGCAGGCATCGCGTTCAGCGTCCTCGCCACCTCCTGCGGCGGCTGGGCGGTGCTGCACGGCATCGGTGCGATCGACCGGGTCGACGCCTTCGGAGACGACCGGGTCCGGCCGGCCGACGACGCCTCCACCACCTTCCTGGTGGTCGGCACCGACGAACGCGAGGGCATCCCGGAGAACACGCTGAAGACCGTGCTGCACGCCGGCGGGGAGTCCTGCCACTGCACCGACACGATGATGATCGTCCGGCTCGCCGGGGACGGCTCCCGGGCCAGTGTGATCAGCATTCCGCGCGACTCCTATGTGGACATCCCCGCCCACCAGGACGCGGCCACCCACAAGGAGGTGCCGGCCGGGAAGGGCAAGATCAACGCCGCGTACGGGCTGGGCGGGCCGCAACTGGCCGTCGCCGTCGTCGAGCAGAACACCGGGCTGCGGATCGACCACTACCTGCAGGTGAACTTCGCCGGGTTCGTCGCCGCCGTGAACGCCGTCGGCGGGGTCCGGGTGTGCACGGCCAAACCGCTCAGGGACGAGTACTCGGGCCTGGACCTGCCGGCCGGCACCAGCGTCCTGGACGGTGCGGGGGCCCTCAAGTACGTACGCGCCCGGCACGTGGACGGCAGCGCCGACCTGGGGCGGATGCACCGGCAGCAGAAGTTCGTCGCCCAGCTGCTGCACGAGGTGACCAGCAGCGGCACCCTGCTGAACCCGGTCCGGCTGGCCCGGGTGACCGACGGCCTGCTCGGCTCGGTCAAGGCCGACAAGGGGCTCGCGGCCAAGGACGCGATCGCCCTGGCGACCCGGATGAAGGACCTGACGGCCGGTCGGGCCGACCTCGTGACCGTGCCGCTGGCCTCGGTGGACCATCCGGTCGCGGGGTGGGGGTCGACGGTGCTGTGGGACCGGGAGCGGGCCCGGCAGCTGTTCGACGCCGTCCGGGAGGGGCGGCCGCTGACGGACGGGGCGGCGGCCGCGGAGACGGCGGCGCCGGGCCCGGCGACCTCTGCGCCGACGCCGACGCCGGCCCCGATCGCTCCGGCACCCGTCACACCGGACCAGGTGCACGTCCAGGTGTTCAACGCGGCGGGCACGACGGGGCTGGGTGCCCGGGTCGACGCCGAGCTGCGGCGGGCCGGGTTCGCCACCACCGGGGTGCCGTCCAACGCCCCGTCCGGCACGGCGGCCGGGCGGACGGTGATCCGGTACGACCCGCGCTGGGCGGAGTCGGCGCGGACGCTGGCGGGCGCGGTGCCGGAAGCCGCGCTGACGCCGGTGCCGGGGCTCGGGGTGATCCTCCAGCTGTACGCGGGCGCGGACCACCCGGCGGCCACGCCGACGGCGGAGGCGCCGACCGCCGTTGCCGCCCCGCCGCCCCCGCCTCCCGTGCCGGGTGCGACGCCGTCCGGTCCGACGGGCGAGGCACGGGCGGGCGAGGCACGGGCGGAGGAGGCGGAGCCGGGCGCCGCGGAGCGGGCGAGCGACATCATCTGCCCGTGAGCGCGTTCGCGGCCCGGAGGGTGCGCAACGGTGAGGGGGCAGGGTGCCCGCGGCACCCCGCCCCCCGCGCGCCCCCCCCCCCCCCCCCCCCCCCCCCCCCCCCCCCCCCCCCCCCCCCCCCCCCCCCCCCCCCACG
>NZ_JBHVIV010000009.1:32974-124046 GCF_042799475.1 Kitasatospora sp. NPDC057692
CCATCGGCCCGTGCGCGCTTTCGCGGCCGGGTGGGGGCGAAAGGGTGTGGGGGATGGGGCCCCGGGGCACCCTCCCCCCTCCCCCGGCCCCCCCGGTTCCCCCGTCCCCCCTCTTCCTCCGGCGCGACCCCCGGTCCCCCGATCCGGAGGTCGCCTCCGGTCAGTCCGTCGCGATCGCCGCGAGGACGTTCATCCGACCCGCCCGGAAGGCCGGGACCAGGGCGGCCAGCAGGCCGATGACCACCGAGGCCGCGAGGGTGAAGACGATCGTGGCGACCGGGACGGAGAGCGCCTCCAGCCCCTGCGTCCGCAGCACCCGCTGGCCGGTGATGCCCCAGGCCAGGCCGAGCACGGTGCCGAGCACGGCGCCGAACAGGGCGATCACCACGGACTCCAGGCGGATCATCCGGCGCAGCTGGCGGCGGGAGAGCCCGATCGCCCGCAGCAGGCCGATCTCGCGGGTCCGCTCGACCACCGAGAGCGCCAGGGTGTTGACCACGCCGAGCACCGCGACCACGATCGCCAGGCCGAGCAACCCGTAGATCATGTAGAGCAGGGTGTTGACCTGCGACTGGACGAGGTCCTTGTACCCGGCCTGGTCGCGGACCGAGGCCTGCGGGTACTCCTTGAGCGCGCCCTCCAGGGCGGTGAGCGTCCCGGCGACGTCGGTTCCGGCCGCGGCCTTGCCGAAGAGCACGGCGTCCGCCGGCTGGTCGGCGGCCGGCACCGCCTTGCTGACGGCCTCGATCGAGGCGAAGGTGTTGCCGTCGAAGAGCGAGTTGCCCTTCGTCATGATGACGCCGACCGGCAGCGACTGGACCCGGCCCTGGCCGTATTCGATCTTGAGGCTGTCGCCGATCCGGAGGCCGCGGTCCTTGGCGTAGTCCTCGCCGATCGCCAGCGCCCCCTGCTTGATCGAGTCGGCGCTGCCCTCCTTGACCGGCAGCCGGAAGTCCTCGGTGAACTTCGCGGAGACCGCCGAGACGCCCTCCTCCGAGGTCTTGCCGTCCGGTGCGGTGAAACGCGCGGGCAGGTACTTCTGCTCCGTGACGTGGTCGATGCCGGAGGTCTTGCGGACGGCGTCGACGATCTCCTGGGAGAGGCCGTTCTGCCCGCCCGTGATGATGTAGTCGGCGCCCACCGAGCGGTCGATCTGCACATTGGTGGACTTGATCACCGTGGAGGTGAAGACCGAGGCGCCGATCACCAGCGCCAGACCGATCATCAGCGCGGCCGCCGTCGCACCGGTGCGGCGCGGGTTGCGCATGGCGTTGCGCTGGGCGAGCTTGCCGGACGGGCCGAACAGGGCGGGCAGCACGGCGCCGAGCACCCGCACCAGGGTGGTGGCCAGCAGCGGGCCGAGGACGACGAACCCGACCAGGGTGAGCACCACGCCCAGCCCGATGTACCGGCCGCCGGTGGCCATCTCCTTCGCGCCGGCGGCCAGCACCAGCAGACCGCCGCCGCCGGCCGTGAGCACCAGGCCGATGACCGCCCGGATGGTGTTGGAGCGGGGCTCGGCCGGGGTGCCGTGGTCGCGCAGCGCGGCGATCGGCGCGATCCGGCTGGCCCGGCGGGCCGGGATCCAGGCCGCGAGCACGGTGATCACGACGCCCACCGCGTACCCGGCTATGAACACGTCCGCGCCGATCTTCAGGTCCCCGGCGTCGAGGTGCATGTCGACCGCGTTCATCAGCTGGATCAGCCCGACCGCCAGGCCCAGGCCGGCGCCGATGCCCAGCGTGGAGCCGGCCGCGCCCAGGAGCAGCGCCTCCACCAGCACCGAGCGGTTGACCTGCCTGCGGCTGCCGCCGACGGCGCGCAGCAGGCCGATCTCCCGGGTGCGCTGGGCGACCAGCATCGAGAAGGTGTTGATGATCAGGAAGCCGCCGACCAGCAGCGAGATGCCGGCGAAGCCGAGCATCGCGTACTTCATGAAGTTGAGGAAGGAGCCGACGCTGTCGGCGTTCTCCGCCTTCTGCTCGGCGGCCGTCTTCGCCTGGACACCGGATCCGAGGCCGGCCAGCGCGGCGGCCTTGAGCTGCTCGTCGGTGCGGCTGCCGTCGCCGAACACCTCGACCGAGGTGTACGCGCTCTGCCCGAGCAGCACCTTCTGCGCGGTGGCGGTGTCCAGGAAGGCCAGCGCCGCACCCGGGTTGGTGGTCTTGAAGGCGGCGATGCCGACGATGGTGAAGTCGTGCTTGTCGGTGGTGATCAGGCGCAGCCGGCCGCCCATCGCGAGCTTGGCCTTCTTGGCGGTGTCGGCGTCGACGACGACCTGGTCGGCGCCCTGCGGAGCGTGGCCGGAGGTGATCTCGACCGCGTTGCGCGGGGTGTCCGCCCAGTTGCCGACGATGGTCGGGGCACCGGAGGTCGGCCCCACCCGCTTGTTGGTGGCCGGGTCCGCCAGGGTGGCGCTCTGGACCGCCACCTGGCCGACCGCCGTCCTCACCCCGGGGATCGCGGCGACCTTGCCGACGCTGTCGGCGGGCACGGTCAGCGTCTTCGCCCGCGGGTCGTCGCCGAGCTCCGGCTTGGCGGGCTGGACCGAGAGGTCGGAGGCGGTCGAGGCGAAGAGCTTGTCGAAGGTGCTGGTCGCGGTGTTGGAGAACACCAGCGTCCCGGACACGAACGCGACCGAGAGCACGACCGCGATCAGGGAGAGCAGCATCCGCCCCTTGTGGGCGAAGAAGCTCCGCAGTGACGTCTTGAGCAGCATGATCCTGTCCGTCCCTGCCCGCTCAGCTGGTGCGCTTGCCGTCGAAACGGCGCATGCGCTCAAGGACGGAGTCGGCCGTCGGGGCGTGCATCTCGTCGACGATCACACCGTCGGCGAGGAACAGCACGCGGTCCGCGTAACCGGCGGCGACCGGGTCGTGGGTGACCATCACGATGGTCTGGCCCAGCTCGTCGACACTGCGGCGCAGGAAGGAGAGCACCTCGGCGCCGGAGCGGGAGTCGAGGTTCCCGGTGGGCTCGTCACCGAAGATGATCTCGGGACGCGCGGCCAGCGCCCGGGCCACCGCGACGCGCTGCTGCTGGCCGCCGGAGAGCTGCGTCGGGCGGTGCTTCAGCCGGCCCGAGAGGCCGACCGTCTCCACCACCCGGTCCAGCCAGGCCTGGTCCGGCTTGCGGCCGGCGATGTCCATCGGGAGCGTGATGTTCTCCAGCGCGTTCAGCGTCGGCAGGAGGTTGAACGCCTGGAAGATGAAGCCGATCTTGTCCCGGCGCAGCCTGGTGAGCTGCTTGTCCTTCAGCCCGGTGACCTCGGCCTCGCCGATCCAGATCCGCCCCTCGGTCACCGTGTCCAGACCGGCCAGGCAGTGCATCAGGGTCGACTTGCCGGAACCCGAGGGGCCCATGATCGCGGTGAAGCGGCCGCGCTGGATGTCGACGTCGACCGCGTCCAGGGCGGTGACCCTGGTCTCGCCGGAGCCGTAGGCCTTGGTCACCTGACGGGCCGAGGCGGCGACGGCGGCGGCACCGCCGGGAAGCTGGGGGTCGTACACGGCTGCTGCTGCCGTCGTCACTGTCGTCTCCTAAGAAGTGGGCCCACCCGTTGCCCCCCAGCCTCGTGCGTTCCACCCGTCCGGCGACATCGCGCAGGGGATAGTTTTCGACCGGGAGTTAGCTTCACCCTGCCGGTGCACCGGGGACCCGGACCCGATCGCACCGGGTCCGCCTCGGACGGGCGGGGACATGGACAACGTTAGGAGTCGGCGCCCGGCGCCTCGTCATCCGCCGGGAGGAAGCGGCCCAACCGGAGTTGTACGGGGTGGCAGACCCCGCCCCCTAGGGGTCGGCCGGGGCCCGGTCAGGGTCCGCCCGTAAGGAGGCCCCGCCCGGCGGTTCGCCGGACGGGGCCCGAGGTGGTCCGAAGGGGCCCGGGGGTCGGCCGCGCGGGGCGCCGGAGCCGGGGCTTCAGGACGTCGGGGCCCGGACGCCGGAGCGCCCGGGCAGGGGTGTCAGCAGGCCAGCGCCGGGGCGGCCCGGCGGTCCAGGGCGGCCGCGAACGCCTCCACGACCGGCCGCAGCAGCACGTCGGTCTCGCGCTCGATCACGGTCGTTCCGTCCTCCCGGACGGTGATGTGACGGTCCAGCACGAACCAGCCCTGGGTGATGTGGTCGGCCCCCATCGAGCTGAGCACCGGCCGCAGCGCGTAGTCCACCGCCAGCACGTGCGCGGTGGAGCCGCCGGTGGCGAGCGGCAGGACGGCCTTGTCGCGCAGCGCGTACTGCGGCAGCACGTCCAGCAGCGCCTTGAGCAGGCCCGAGTACGCGGCCTTGTAGACCGGGGTGCCGATCACCACGCCGTCGGCCTCGGCGAAGAGCTCCAGGGCGGCGGCCAGCTCGGGGTGCGACAGGTCGGCGGAGAGCAGCGCCTGCGCGGGCAGGCTGCGCACCTCGAAGGGGACGACGCGGTGGCCGCGCTCCTCCAGCCGCGCGTCGACGAGGCGCAGCAGACGGGTGGTGCGGGAGGTCGGGGACGGGGAGCCGGAGACGGACAGGATGGTGGCCATGGGTTCACCTCGGGGAGGAAGCGGGGCGGCGCTTCGGCAGCACGGGGCGCTCAACGGGCGCGGGAGGACCGGGCGGGGACCGCCGGGCGGACCGGGACCGGCCTACCGGCGGGCAGCGGTGAGCGCACTGCGTGGGCAGCGTCGAGAAGGGGGGAGGAGGACGGTGGTGGGGTTCGACGGGTGTGCGTCAGCCACAACAGAGCGAACAGGACACACGCAGAAGGTCGACGTGCCGCCGACGCGTGAGGGTCCATCGCTGATCCATGGCAGTCATGCAAACACGCACCGTTCGGGACGGTCAAGGATCGTCCCGCCAGGCGAACACCAGGTGAGACGGACGGTGAGACGGCGGCGCGGGGCGCGGGCCGTCGCCGCCCTGCCGCGGAACGATCCGGTGCGTGCATCAAAACTGCTACAAGGGCCCTGGTGGGGGCCCCGGGGGGAGTCACCGGCCCCGGCGTCGGGCATCCTCTCCCACATGAACACGTGGCAGGAGGGCCGCCCGGGCGGCGGCGGGAACCCGTACGGCGGCGGCAACGGTGGCGGTGGCGGCGCGTACGGCAACGGCGGCGGCGCCGAGCCGCCGCTGCCCGCCTCGCTGAACCCGCGCGGGCCGGGCGCGCCGGCGCCCCGGCAGCCCCAGCCGCAGCAGCCCCAGGCCCGGCCGCAGGGGCAGCCCGGACAGCAGGCGCGGCAGCCGCAGGCGCCCGGGTTCGGGCCCGCGCCGGGCTACGGCCCCGGCCAGGGGCAGGGCCACGGGCAGCCCGGACAGCCGGGCCGGCCGGGGGTGCCGTCGCAGGGTTCCGGCGGCCCCGGTACGCCCGGCGGGCCGATATCCCCCGGCGGGCCGCAGTCGCCCGCCGCCAGACCCTCGCGCTGGCCCCGGCGCCGGATCGTCAAGTGGTCGGTCTTCGGGGTGCTGATCGCCCTGATGGTCACCGCCGTCTCCACCTGGTTCTGGGCGGACTCCAAGCTCAACCACGAGAAGGTGCTCGCCGACTACCCCGGCCGGCCGGCCGCGGGCAAGGGCACCAACTGGCTGATCGTCGGCTCCGACAGCCGCAACGGCCTCTCCGACGCCCAGGAGGAGGACCTGCACACCGGCCACGCGGGCGGCAAGCGCAGCGACTCGATGATGATCCTGCACGTCGGGGACAACGGGAACACCCTGATGAGCATCCCGCGCGACTCCTGGGTGCCGATCCCCGAGCACACCGGCGAGAACGGCAAGCCCGTCAAGGCGACCACCGCGAAGATCAACTCCGCGTTCGCGACGGGCGGCGGCAAGCTGCTCGCGCAGACCGTCGAGACGAACACGGGCATCCGCATCGACCACTACGCCGAGATCGGCTTCGCCGGCTTCGTGGGCATCGTCGACTCGGTCGGCGGCGTGGACATGTGCATCGAGCAGGACGTCAAGGACAAGGACTCCGGGCTCGACCTCAAGGCCGGCTGCCAGACCCTCGACGGCACCGAGGCGCTCGCCTTCGTCCGCCAGCGCCACCAGATGGCCGACCAGGACCTCGGCCGGATGCGCAACCAGCAGAAGTTCCTCGGCGCGCTGGCCAAGCAGGCGGCCTCGCCGGCCACCGTGCTCAACCCGTTCACGTTCTACCCGCTGGTCTCCTCCGGCCTCGGCACGCTGATCGTCGACGACGACGCCGGGCTGACCGACCTGGGCTCGCTGTTCCTCGCCATGAAGGACGTCAACGGCGGCAGCGGCAAGAGCATCACCGTGCCGATCGCCAACCCGGACTTCAAGACCAACACCGGGGAGTCGGCGGTGAAGTGGGACACCGCGAAGGCCAAGCAGGTCTTCGACGCCTTCCGCAACGACACCGCCGTGCCGGACGTGAAGTAGCCGCCTCCGACGGGCTGCGCCGCCCCCCGCGGGTGCGTGACTCGCCGTGACGGCGCCGACACAATGGGCGGATGTCACTCGTCACCGCGCTGATCTACCGCCGCCGCCACCGCCTCCTGGGCCGCCTGGTCCAGGAGGCGCTCGCGTTCTACGGGATGGAGGTGCCGGCCGCCGCCGAGATCGGGCCCGGGCTCATCGTGTTCCACCGGGGCTTCGGGACCGTGCTGCACCCGTACACGACGCTCGGCGCCGGGGTGACGCTGTACAACGGCGTGACCGTCGGGCGGGCCGACCCGTGGGTGCCGCAGGAGGAGAGCGCGATGCGGCGGGTGGTGGTGGAGGACGGCGCGGTGCTGTGCGCGGGGGCCAAGGTGGTCTGCAAGGAGGGCGTGCTGACCGTCGGCGCGGGGACCGTCGTGGGCGCGAACGCCGTGCTGACCCGCTCGACCGGGCCGGGCGAGGTCTGGGCCGGCGCCCCCGCCCGCAGGGTGGGCCTGCGGGCGGGGTGGCCGACCGGGCCCGGCGGGGGCGACGAAGACGACTCGGTCGCCGGTGCGGCCTCGGGTACGGCGGGGGTGCGGGCGCCCGGCCGAGCCGGCGGACGGTGAAAGCTCAGCGGGCCGCCACGCCCGGGAGGTGGCCGGTCGCGCACTCCGCGTACCGGTGGACGGGCTCGCCCCGCCAGCGCTCACCCTCCCCCGCGACGCCCTCCCGCTCGCCCGCGAAGCCGTGGTGGATCACCTGGCCGCCGCGCCCGTCCGTCCAGCCGGCGCGCGTCAGATGGACGACGAGGGTGGCCGGGTGCTGCGGCTGGGGGCGCTCCAGGACGAGTTCGCGCAGCCCCTCCCCCGGCGGGAAGGTGACCACGGCCTCGCTGGTCCGCAGCCGCGCCCGGTGCGGCTCGATCTCCACCGCCCAGTACGCGGACACCGTGACCTCCAGCCGCCCGTCGAGGCCGCCCCCGTCCGGCTGCACGTACTCCTCGTCGGCGACCCAGCGGGCGTGGTTGCGGATGTCGTCGGGGCCGAACCACTCGGCCCAGGTGACCCAGTAGCCCGCGACGTGCTTGATCGTCATGCCCTCGCGGGCGATCCGCACCGGGATGCGGGTGAGACTGGCGGGCTCGCCCAGCAACAGGACCCGGCCGTCCCTGTCGACCCGGAGGTCGCCCTGCGGCTCGAAGGAGAGGACGGTCACCTGCTCGAAGGTCACCTCACCGTCGTCCTTGCGCCGACTCTTCTGCCTCATGGGTGAACCACCTTGCCGCGAAACGGAGTTGAACGGCTCACGGCCACCCCGGTGGCGGGCCGGCCGCGCCTCGCGCAGCATATGGTGCACGGTTGGTCGCGGCGCGTGATTCCGATGAATCCCCCCGGAGGGGGCGGCGCGCGGCTATTCTGCGCCTGCACACGACGCCGTGCGCGCCCCCGACCACCGGCGCGCGCCGCGAACGCGCCGCTGCCGCACCGCAGGGGCACCGCAGGCACACCGCAGGGGCACCACAGGGCACCGCAGGCACACCGCACGGAAGGAGCCCGCGCCGATGGGCGACGCACACTGGCGGGAGCTCCACCGGGAGCAGATCCACAGCGCGTACGGGCGCGGCGCCGACCGGGTGACCTTCGAGATGCCCGACGGCCGCGAGGAGGTCTACCACCTCGCCAACGAGTACGCGGCCGCGGCCGTCGTCGCCCTGACGCCGGACCGGCGCATCGTGCTGACCCGCCAGTTCCGGCCCGGCCCGCAGACCGTGCTGTACGAGCTGCCGGGCGGCGTGGTCGACGCGGGCGAGTCGCCCGAGCACGCCGCCGCCCGCGAGCTCGCCGAGGAGACCGGCTACCGGGGCAGGGTCGAACTCGTCACCGCCACCTGGCACGACGCCTACTCCAACGGCGTGCGCTACGCCTGCGTCGCCACCGACTGCACCCCCACCGCCCGGCTCGCGCACGACCGCAACGAGTTCATCGAGGTGGTGCTGATGGACCTCGCGGAGTTCCGGTCCACCGTGCTGCACCACGGCCGGCTCACCGACGTGGGCCCGGCCTACCTGGGCCTCGACCACCTCGGCCTGCTGTAGGGCGGCAGGGCCGCGGACCGGCGTCAGGGGGCGGTCGGGAGGCGGTCCAGGACGATGCCGAAGTGCGTGCGGGCTCCGCGGCACCCGCCCGCCCGGGCCGCTCGGCCCCGATCCGGTCGAGGTACGCCGCCACCTGATCGGGGGTGAGGCCTTCGGGGTCCTTCGGGAGTTCGTCCACGCCCCCATCCAAGCGGACCCGGCCGCTCCGGCCATCGGTCCCGGGACGTAGGGGACGACGGGTCGAAGGGCCCGTTTCCGCGCGGCCTCAACGGCGGCGCGACAGGCCGGGGGAGGCGGCCCGGCGCCGGGCTCCGCGCCGCACGAGGGGACGGTGTTCCATCGGCCGGTGATCGCCTACGCCACCACCGTGGCGCGCCGGTTGGCCATCGACCACTGGAGGTCGGCCGCCGTCCGCAGGGAGGAACCGGTCCCGGAGATCCCCGACGGGAGCCGGCCCGCGACGGCCGGGGAGCCCGGCGACGGCCACCCGGGCGCCCGCCTGGAGTTCGAGGAGCTGCTGCGGATCGTCCGGAAGGCCAGCGGCGATCAGCGGCAGGCGAGGATCTGGGAACTCCACCACATCTGGCTCTGGAAGGGGACGGAGATCGCCGAGACGCTCGGGATCTCCGCGTCCACCGTCTCCCGCGAACTGAGGCGGGCGAACGAGCGGGCCCGGTCGGCGCCGATCCCCCTGCCGCGCCGGGAAGCCGACTGACTGGGTCCGCGTCCAGGGTCCGCGGGCCGGCCGGGAGGCCGGCCCGCGGGTCCGGGTCGCGGGTCCGGGTCGGGGCGCCAGAGAGGAGCCTCGCGGGCCGGTGGCCGTCCGTCCACCGACGGACCACCGGCCTTGTCACGGAAGGGAAGACGCATGCAGGAGTTCGGGCGGCCGATCCGGGGGGCGCGGCCGCAGAACCAGCAGGGGGTCGGGGGGCCGACGTGCACGAGAACCGGGACGCGTTCTACGCCGAGCTGTCCGCGGGGGCGGACGCCCTCGGCGACCCCGTCGGCGAGCAGGCGGGGGATCTCTCGATGCGGGACGTCCCGTGGTCCGTCACCGAGACGGGAGGGACGCTGTGAGGTGCGCCGGGAGCCCGGGGAACCGCGTCCGGCCGCGGACGGAGCCCGCGGCCCGGCGGGTGTACGCGATGGTGTCCCGCCTCGTGTTCGCCGCTCCGCCGTGCGCGCCGGCCGGCTGGTGGGGCGCCGCGCGGCTCCTGGCGGCCGGCGGTCCGGCGGCCCCGGCGCCCCTACGGCTGTGACCCCGCGGGCCTGCTGCCGCCGACCGCGGCAGCAGGCCCGCTCAAGGGCGGGCGAAGGCGCGGAGGTAGGCGCCGGCATAGGCGGCCGCCTCCTCACGGCTCGTGCACGGGGCGGCGTCGGGGGCGGGGGTGCCCCGGGAGCCGTCGGCGGCCCGGGCGGTCCAGGTCCAGTGGCCGGTGGCCGCGTCCTGGGTCAGTTCGGCCTCGCCGTCGAAGAGTTCGAGGGTGACCGGGTCCGGGGCGGTCGAGGGGCGGGGGACGGCGTCGGGCCACTTCTTGCGGGCGCCCTGGCGGGTGATCCCCCAGGCGGCGCCCAGCTGCTCGTAGCTCGCGCCGTACGAGCCGGCGGTACCGGCCGCGGTCTCGGCCAGCCGCTTGACCTCGGTGTCCACCACCTTCCAGGCGGCGAGCACACTAAGCGCCACCTCGGCCGGGTCACCGTCCCACATGCGCCGCTCGGGCTGCCCCGTCGCGCGGGAACGGACGGCCGCGGCGAGCGGATTGAGGGCGTCGAGGAGGGCGGCGGCGAGGGCGGACTGCTCGTCAGGGGTGATCTCGGGAGTCGACATACGACAACCATAGTTAACAATCCCCGCCATGGTAACCAAAGTTGTCAATTCGTCGGCCGGTCGTCGCAGGAAGCCGGACGGGCCGACTTCCTGCGAGCGCCGCCCCGCGGGCGTCAGGGGACGTAGACGCTCCGGCCGGCGATCGGCGCGTAGATCTCGCCGGGGACGATGACGTGCTCGACCTCCCCCGTGCAGCCCGACGCGGTCCAGACCTGGACGCCCGAGTCGGTCAGGTTGGCCACCACCGGGCGGACGAAGTCGCCCAGCGGGAGGCACCCGCTCGGCTCCGGGTACGCGGCACCGTCGATGACCAGGACCCCGTGGGCCGCGTACGCGGTGTTCGGGACCGCGACGGCCAGGGCGGCCGCCGCCAGCCAGGCCCCCAGAACGGTGGCGGTGCGTCGCTTCATGTGCTTACTCCCTCTCGGCCGGCGCGGAGCCGCCCCGTTGCGGCCCCGCCGGTGCGGCACAAGGTAGTGAGGCGACGGCGCGGAGCCGTGGAACGGCGGGCGTGGCGGTACGGGAGCGGAGTGGGAAGTCGGGCGGGCCGACTTCCTGCTCCGGAGTTGTCACACGGGGCGGCCGGCATCCGTCAGGGAGGCAGCGGGGCGACACCGCGCCGAACCACCGAGGAAAGGGCAACACCGTGCTCACCAGGGTCATGTACGTCACCGTCTACGTCACCGACCAGGACCGCGCGCTGCGCTTCTACACCGGGCAGCTGGGACTGGAGAAGCGCATCGACCACCCCGGCCCCGAAGGCCGCTTCCTGACCGTCGGCGCCCCGGGCCACCCGTTCGAGATCATCCTCTGGCCGCACCCCGCGGCCGCCGGCCAGCCGGTGGGACGGGACGAGGTGCCCGCCCCCGGCCCGATCATCCTCGAATCGGACGACCTGCTGAAGGACTTCGAGATCTGGCGCGAGCGCGGGGTCGCCTTCGACTCCCCCGCGCCGGAGGAGTACGCCTTCGGCATCCGCATCGAGGCGGCCGACCCGGACGGCAACCGGATCTCGCTGCGCCAGCAGCGGCGGGTGGAGGCCGCCAACGGCTGACCGCGCAAGCGGGGAACGGGAGGACGGGGGCCTTGCACCGCACCGGTGCAGGGCCCCGATCCGTCGGCGCCGCCCCGGCCTCAGCCGAGGTGCTTGAGCATCTTGACCGAGGTCGTCTCGTAGCCGAGCGACTCGTAGAGGCCGCGCGCGCCCGTGTTGAACCCGAAGACGTTGAGGCCGAGGGTGCGAGCGCCCTGCGCCCGGGCGTACTCCTCGCCGAGGAGCATGGCCGTGCGCCCGAGGCCCCGGCCGCGCCTGTCCTCGTCGATCACGACGTCCCAGATCCACCAGGAGGCGGTGTCGCCGCTCGTGTCCGGTCCGATCCAGAGGTGGCCGACGGCCAGCCCGGCCTCGTCGAGCACGTCGAAGACCGCGTGCCCCGGGCCGGGCTCGCCGGAGGGAAAGGCGCGCGCCATGCTCTCGTCCGCGTGCCGTTGGGCGTCCCCGGGCGTCTGCCCGGCGCTGACGAGGTCCTTCGCGTAGTCGCGTCGACTGCGGTCGAGCCAGGCGGGGAAGGCCCGGGCGTCCATGGGGCGGAGGGTTGCAGACATCGGGCCAGCCTCACACACCGCGAACGTCCGCGTCGGGGAATTTCTCCCGCACCGCGCCTTCTCCTCGCGTTCCTCGTACTCCTCGTGCAGGGGCGAGGATCCCCACCGGTTGGCGGGCACCGGGGCCGTGCGGTTCCCCGGCCGGGCGGCGGGCGCGTTGCGGCCCGGTCAGACGGCCCGGGTCGGATGCCGCGGGTCAGATCGCGCGGCCGGCGGAGCGGAGACGGAGTTCGGTGAGGGCGGCGCGGGGCGGGGTGGTGGCGAACAGCACGCGGAGGGGCGAGTCGGCGGCGGGGGTGGTGGCGGCCGCGTCCAGGATGGCCAGCAGGGTGGCGAGCTGGTCGGGCCGCTCGTCGGCGAGGAGGTCGTCGGCGGCGGCGACGAGGACGAGGAGGTGGGCGGCGGCCCCGGCGCCGGGCGGGTGGAGGGCGTCGTGCAGGCACTCCTCGAAGGCGTCCCAGTTGTGGCCGAAGTAGTCGGGGAAGGCGAGGGATTCGGCCCACTCGGTGAAGAGGGCCGCCCTGGTGCGGCAGCGGTCGCCGCGGACCAGGCGGAGCCGGTGGGTGCCGGTGGCGAACCCGGCCCAGGGCCGGCCCGGCAGGAGGTCCCACCGGGCCGGACCGAGGGGGGTGTCGGGCAGGTCAGCAGCCATCGGAGATTTCGCGGAAGTCGGTGTAGTGGTCGGAGGTGTACCAGGTGCGCTCGGTGGCCCCGTCACGGACCAGGCGCTCGGCGTCGCGGTGGGTGGTCGGCGTCGGCCGGGGGTTGACGTCGTACTCGTGGTAGGCGCCGCCGGGCGGGAGGTCGCCGCTGCGGTTGCCGTACGGGTTGCTGCCGCGGATGTACTCCGGCCCGGGGAGGCGGAAGTCGACCGGTCGGGGGTTGGTCGGCCACCCGAGGTCGAGCCAGATCTCGCAGGCCCGCTCGACCTGGGGAGGGAAGTCCTCCACCGGGAGCGGGGGCTGGATGACCGCCCGGCCGTGGGAGGCCGGAGCCGCCCAGGCGGGGGCGGCGGGGAGGACGGGGCAGGCGAGGGCGAGGACCAGGGCGGCCTGCGCCGGACGGCGGAGCTTCATGGGGACCCGTTTCGGTGCGGGGGCGCGTGCATCGAAGGGGTATCGCGCGGCGGTTGGACGTACGGGCGGGCGCGCCGGGGTCGGCGTCACGCCCACCCGTTCGGGTGACGTCCGGTGGCGGGGCGGGCGGCCGCGCCGAGGGGGCTCAGTCGAGGCAGAACTCGTTGCCCTCAATGTCCCGCATCACGATGCACGACTCGTACTCCCCGTCCGCGAGCATGACCCGCTCGCAGACCGCGCCGAGCGCGACCAGCCGGTCGCGCTCGGCCTCCAGCGCGGCCAGGCGCTCGTCGCCCACCAGCCCGGTGCCTGCCCTTACGCAGAGGTGCACCCGGTTCTTGACGACCTTGCCCTCGGGCACGCGCTGGAAGAGCACGCGCGGGCCCGCGCCCGTGGGGTCGCTGCAGGCGAAGTACTGGGGCTGGTCCTCGGGGGTGTGCAGGCGGTCGAAGTCGTCCCACGTGGCGAACCCCTCCGGCGGCCCCGGCACGACGTACCCCAGCACCTCGCACCAGAAGCGGGCGAGGCGCGTGGGTTCCGCGCAGTCGAAGGTGACCTGAACCTGCCTGACCGATGCCATCCGGGCAGCGTAGCAAGGGGGGATCCGCCGTTCGATTCCTTTATTTGCTCCACGGATCGGCGAGGGGCGGCTCTCGCCGGGCCGGAAGCCGGGAAGGTATCACGGACAGTCGCGTTCCGCTTGTGAATGGACGGAAACGGTCGTGATCCGACATTCTAGGGATCGTCAAATTCCGTGAGCATGACGCTATTTGACGCCGCCCGGCCGGGGGGCCGGGTGGTACGAACCTGCGGAGAGGCGGAGTTCATGGCACTGGTCCCCGATATCGGGGCTCCTCGCCCGGGCCGTTGGCGAAGGCTGCGGCGCGGTGCGGCGGCGGCGGTGACGGCCACGGTGCTCGGCACCCTGGGCGCGGTCGTCCCGGCCGCGACGGGGCACGCGGCGCCGACGGCTCAACTGGTGTACATCGCCAACATGCGCGACAACTCGGTCACCGCCTACGACCCGGCGACCGGCGCCGTGGCCGCGACCATCCCCGTCGGCACCACGCCGGAGGGCGTGGCCTTCTCGCCGGACGGCACGCGGGTGTACGTCACCAACAACGGCAGCGACTCCGTCTCGGTGATCGACACCGCGACCAACACCGTCACCGCCACCATCCCGGTCGGCCGGGCCCCGCAGCCGGTGGCCTTCTCACCGGACGGCTCGCACGCCTACGTGGCCCACGGTGCCGGCGGTGTGGACGTGATCGACACGGCCGGCCTCGCGGTCACCGCCACCATCCCGGTCGGCAGCCTGCCGACCTCGGTCGCGCTGACTCCGGACGGCAGCATGGCCCTGGTCGGCAACTTCGGCAGCAACTCGGTGTCACTGATCGACACCGCCGGCAACACCGTCGCCCTCACCATCGGCCAGCCCAACGGCGCCAGGAACCCGGCGGGGCTGGCGATCACCCCCGACGGCACGCGGGCGTACGTCACCAACTACAACACCGCCAACGTCTCGGTGATCGACCTCCTCGCCTCCCTGATCGTTGCGACCGTCCCGGTCGGGTCCCTGCCGATGGGCGTGGCCGTCACGCCGGACGGCCAGTACGCCTACATCGCCAACCTCGGGTCCGGCTCGGTGTCGGTCCTGAGCGTCGCGACCAACACCGTCGTCGCCACCGTGCCGGTCGGCATCCGGCCGATGGCCGTGGCGGTCGACCCGGCCGGCGGCTCCGTGTACGTCAGCAACAACACCTCGAACACCGTCTCGGTGATCGACACCGCGACCAACACCGTCACCGCCACCGTCGCCGCCGGGACCGGCCCGTTCGGCCTGGCGGTCGGCAAGCCCGTCCCGCCGGCGGTCACCGGCATCAGCCCCGGCCACGGCCCGGTCGCGGGCGGCACCACCGTGACGATCACCGGCAGCCGGCTGACCGGCACCAGCGAGGTCACCTTCGGCGGCGCCCCGGCGAGCGACGTGAAGGTCGTCGACGCCTCGACCGTCACCGTGACCGCCCCGCCGCACGCCGCCGGTGCCGTCGACGTGGCCCTGACCGTCTCGGGCCGCACCGTCGCCGCCGGGCAGTACACGTACGACGTCCCGGCGCCTGCCGTGACCGCTGTTGCGCCCGACCACGGCCCGCTGGCGGGCGGCACCGTCGTCACCCTCACCGGTACCGACCTGACCGGCGCCACCGCGGTGACCTTCGGCGGGACGGCCGCGACGGCGTTCACCGTCGACAGCGACACCCGGATCACCGCCACCGTGCCGGCCGCGGCCACCGCCGGGAAGGCCGACGTCATCGTCACCACCCCCGCCGGAACCAGCACGGCCCAGCAGTACACCTACGAGGCCCCGGCTCCCGTGGTGGCCTACGTCTTCTCCAAGTCCGCCGACCCGAAGTCCGGCTCGGCCGTGAAGTCCGGCGACAAGGTGACCTACAGCGTCACCGTCACCCAGCAGGGGGCGGACGAGGTCAAGGGCGCGACGGTCAATGACGACCTGTCGAAGGTGCTGGACGACGCCACCTACAACGGCGACGTCAAGGCCACCTCCGGCACCGCCGAGGTCAAGGACGGGAAGCTGACCTGGAGCGGTGATCTGCCGGTGGGCGGCAGCGCGACGATCACGTACTCCGTGAGCGTGAGCGGCAGCGGTGACAAGCAGCTGCACAACGTCGTCACCACGTCGGACGACAAGCGCGGCCGGTGCGCCACGGAGAAGGGCTGCGAGACGGACCACACGGTCACGGCCGGAAGCACCCCGTCGCCGTCGCCGACCTCGACCTCGTCGCCGTCGCCGACGCCGACGTCCACCGGTGGCGGCCAGACGCCCGGCCCCGGCGCGTCGAGCCAGGCGCCGGTGGCCCCGCAGGCCCCGGCCGCTCCGGCCGCTTCAACGCCCCGGCAGCCGTCGGGCACCCTCGCCAGCACCGGTGCCACCGTGCTCACCACGGCGACGGTCAGCGGCGCCCTGCTGATCCTCGGCGGCCTCACCGTCGCCTTCAGCCGGCGCCGGAGCCGCCAGAGCTGATTCAGAGGGACCCATGAGAGTGGGGTGGTCGTGGCTGGACGCCGCGACCACCCCACTGTCGTTCCGGGGCACCTTGCCTGGTGGTGCTCGCTCGGGGTGAGCGAGCACCGCCAAGCACCACTCCGCTGGGCGCGGAGTGGGAAGTCGACGAGGCCGACTTCCTACTCCAGGGGAGCTGAGCCGCTTTGTGGGCGGCCCCCTGCCTGACGCAAGGGGCCACCGGAGCACAGCTCCCGTCCGTTCGACGTGGAGCAGGAAGTCGGCGGGGTCGACTTTCTGCTCCGGGGGCGTTGTCAGCGGGGTGTGGGGCGGCGGTTGTCGGGGTTGGTTTCGGGGCTGAAGTGGTGGGCCTGGCGGGCGATCCAGGTGTATTCGGGGGTGCCGTCGGGGTTGGTGCGGAGTTCCCAGCGGCCGTGGCGGGTGATGGGGGGTGGGGGCGGGTTGATCCTGAGGGTGGTGAGGACGCCGGTGATGACGGTGGCGAGGGCGAGGGCGAGGAGGACGGCGAGGGCGCCGATGTGGAGGGTGGTCATCGCCGGCTCGTTTCGCGGAGGAGTTCGAGGAGGTTGAGGAGGGTGGCGAGGGAGGTGTCGCCGAAGTGGATGAGGAGGCGGCCGTCGATGGTGGTGCCGTTGACGTGGGCGGAGCCCCACTGGATGCCGAAGGGCTTGCCGCGCTGGTGGAGTTCGCGGAGGAGGGCGGTGGCCTCGGGTTCGGTGTAGGTGCGCAGGTACGGGTCGTGGGGGGTGAAGGGGGTGGTGTTCACGCGGCGGCGTCCAGCTCGAACCAGGTGACCTTGCCGGTCTTGGTGGGGGTGGCGCCGAATCGGTGGGTGAGCGCGTGGACGAGGTGGAGCCCGCGCCCGGAGACGGCGAAGGGATCGGCATTCGCGCGGGACTCGGGCAGGTCGGGGCAGTCGTCGCAGACCGCGACGCGCAGGGTGGTCGGGAGGAGGGAGACCAGGACGGCGGGGGCGGGGGAGAGGCCGTGCTGCCAGGCGTTGACGAAGAGTTCCTGGAAGGCGAGTTCGGCGTCGGCGATGGTCTCCGGCGGCCAGCCGGCGGAGAGGAGGAGGGAACGGAGTTCGGCACGGACGGCGGTGCAGTCGGGCGGGTTGAGGGCACGCATGGCAAACCTCCATGGGAAGAGGCGGGGGCGGGGAGGCGTGTCGACGGATGCGCCACCGTGAACGAGGCCAGCCCAGACCGGCTGCTCTGCGGTGCGAGAGGGCAGCATGCGCCTACTGCCCCAGTGAAAGGCATTACTGACGATCCGTCTGATCGCTGTGAAATCGACCATAGCGCATCCCCTATTAAAATTAATCCAAGTCTCGGAAGTTCCCCCCGAAGGGGGATGCTCCGCCTCCCGAGGCTGCCTGCCTGTACCCCGGTGGCTCTCGTTGCAGGCGGCACGGCACACTGGCGTCGCAACCGCCTGAGAGGACGCCATGGCCCTTCGTCAGAAGCCAACCCTTCGCCAACGCCGCCTTGGCGCCGAGCTTCGAAGGATGAGAGAGACGGCCGGCCTCGGCGGTAGTCAGCTCGCCCGCCTGCTTGAGGTGACGCCTGCGCTGGTGACTCAGATGGAGAACGGCAAGTCGGCCGTCAGTGTGGAGCGGCTGCGAGAGATCGCCGCCGCCAGCATGTGCACCAATGGGTCCTTGATCGAAGCGCTCGCCGACATGGTCAAGCAGCCTGACGCCGGTTGGTGGGAGGAGTACAGCGACAGCCTGGCAACCGACCTGCTGGATGTGGCTGCGATCGAGTGGCACGCTCGGAGGATCTCTACCTACTCGATCACCTTTCTTCCTGGGCTGCTCCAAACCTCGGCGTACGCGGCATCGGTGTTCGCTCGTGCCGTTCCGCCGCTGCCACCGGCCGATGGCGATGCCAGGATGGCTTTCCGGCTGCAGCGGCAGCGGGTCGTTCGATCGGGTGCGACGCCCTACGTGGCGTTCATCCACGAAGCCGCATTGCGCATGCAGTTCAGCGGACCGAAGGTGCTTGCCGACCAGCTCGGAGCCCTCGTCGACGACTCGGAGGACCCGGGAATCTCCATCCGGGTCGTGCCGTTCGATGTCGAAGCCTTGCCGGGGCCGAGCGAGAACTTCGTCTACACCGAGGGTCCGGTTCCCGAACTGGACACCGTGCAGATCGACATCAGCTTCGGTTGTCCGCTCTTCGACACCCCGTCCGACCTTTCGAACTATCGCGAGGTGCTTGCCAGTGTGGCCTCGGTAGCTCTACCGGAGGGGGAGTCGCGAGACTTCATCCGTTCCGTCAAGAGTGAGGTAGTGCGTAAGCATGGGTAGCCCCATATGGCAGAAGTCCAGCTACTCCGGTTCGAGTAACGCGTGTATCGAGGTTCGTGCGACGAGTCGAACAGTTGAACTGCGTGAGTCCGAGGACGGCGATGTCGTCCTCCGTACCGACTCCGCCGCCTTCGCCGACCTCCTCCGTGCTGTCAAGGCCGGTGAACTCGACCACCACGCCTGACCCCGGTTGCCCCTCGCTCGGCCCGAGCGAGGGGCAACCGCCCACCACCCGCCGCTCCTCCTGGTGAGGCTGGAGACTCGGCGGAGTAGGAAGTCGACGAGGCCGACTTCCTACTCCGGGGTCTTCCTCCGGTGGCCCCCTTGCGAACAGCAAGGGGGCCACCGGAACCGCGCCGCGCCACTGCGGGAGCAGGAAGTCGGCCCGGCCGACTTCCTGATCGCCCTGATGGTCTCCGCTCTTGCCGAGCGCGAGTGGATTGCCTGTTCGAGGCAGGACGGTTTCCAGTGTTGGAAACGGAAATCTCTTGTCGGCCCCCGGGGGCCTCGGGAGCATTGGTGTGACGCCAAGCCACCGAGGAGGCGGCTATGAAGCTCACGCGCCTTGTAGGTTCATGCGACGACGGTGACTGCCCGACGCTGTACCTGACGGATCGCGGCACCCTTGCCGTTCAGGGCGATCGGATCACCGGGGACGGTCTTCGGCTTCCGGCCCACGAGACGCTCGTCGAGATCCCTGTCGAACTCATTCGAAAGGCTGTCCGTGACAACCTCATCTAGGAGCCTCGGGGACTGGTTCTCGGCGTTCGACCGGGAGGCGTTCCGGCTGGAGACGCTGGACGACTACAGCCGGTCCGGTGGAGTGGACGCCTACCGCGCGTTTCTCGCGGGGGAACCGCAGCCGGAGGACTACCGGACCGCCGGTTGGGTCGGGACGGTGGCCGAGGCCACCCACGGGGGGAAGCGCATGTACCGGGTCCACGTCCTCTCGCGCCCGCTCACCGACTACCTTCGCTTCGAGCTCGCCTGGGGGTATCACCGCAACATGGCGGTCGGAGAGGAGTTCTTCATCCTGGACACCACCGGCCGGGACAACCCCATCCCGCAGGCGCCGGACTTCTGGCTCTTCGATGACGAGGCCGTGGCTGCGATGACCTACGACGGCAACGGCAAGTACCTCGGCGCGGATTTCCCCGACGCCTCGCGGCTCGACGAGTTCAGGGCGTACCGGGACACCGCGATGGCGCACTCCGTGCCGTTCGCGGAATGGTGGGCCCAGTACGGCGCGTGAACAGAACGCAGCTCGGCACGGCGCTACGGGCACTTCGGCAGGCTTCCGGAAAGGAGGCCAAGGCCGTCGCCCGTGGCGCCGTCATGTCTCCGAGCAAGCTCAGCAAGATCGAGACCGGCAAGGTGGCGCCCACCGTCGTGGACGTCGAGCGCATCCTCACCGCCATAGGAGTGTCGGACGAGGTCAAATCCGAGTACATGGCGGCTGCTCGTTCGGAGGCCACGGAAGCGACGGCATGGCGCCTGGTCCGACGTCTCGGTCACCATCGGAAGCAGCAGCAGATCAAAGCGCTGGACGACGCGACCAGGGTGCTTCGCGTCTTCCAGCCCTCCATCGTTCCCGGGTTGCTGCAGACACCCGAATACGTGCGGGCGGTGTTCGGGCGGAAGGGCCTCGGGGAGGACCAGCTGTCACGGGCGGTCGCGGCGCGACTGGCCAGGCAGTCGACGCTCTACGATGCTGCCAAGAGCCTGCGATTCGTGATCACCGAGCCCGTCCTCAGATGGCGATTGGTGCCGGCGGCGATGATGGCCGGGCAGTTGGACCGCATCGTTTCCGCATCCCGGATGTCGCACGTGGACATCCGGGTCGTGCCGCTCGACGCGCAGCAGTTCGACGTGCCGGCCCACTCCTTCGTCATCCGGGACGATCGTATGGTCACGGTCGAGACCGTCCATGCCGAGGTGGCGGTCACCGATCCGCGGGACGTCGGGATCTATGTGCGAAAGTTCGACGGATTCGCGGCCGGAGCCCTCTTCGATGACGACATGCGTCGCCTGCTGGAAGGCATCCGGGACGACTTCTTGAGGGAACAGGAAAGCGCCTCGTAGCGACTGCCTCCCCGCCCTACGGTGGGTGCCGCTCGACGCGAGCCGCAGTGGCTCCCGTCGATCCACTGGAGGTGGGCACGATGGAACGCATCGACCTGTACGAGATCAAGGTCTCTCCCGAGCTGACCGTCTTCAAAGCGTGCGGGGGCAACCAGCAGTCGGAGCACGAGACCTGCGCGACGCTGCGGGAGGTGCCCGGTGTCCTGGGCGGGTTGTGGGTGATGGGCGACACCAAGCGGCCGGGTGCGGAGCTGCGGTTCAGCACGGCCGAGTTGGCGGCGGCGGGGATCGACCCGGCTCGCTTCGACACGGCGGTCTGACCCGGCACCGACCGAAACGGCCCCGCCCCCGCGCCAATGGGGGCGGGGCCGATCCATCCACCACGGGTAGGCGCGCATGGATCACTGGCACAGGCCCGAACTCCACTGGCACTGCTACGCCTGGGTGGGCGGCAAGCGGCCCGAGGACGTCGAGAGACGGCCACCCGAACCGCAGAACGGCAGGCGGCCGGTCTGGAACAGTCCGGTCCCGCCCCTGGAGGTCATGCACTGGCTCACCAAGCCGGCCGACCGGATCAGCCTCACCACCGACGACCCGGCGAGCGCCTTGGACTGGCTCGGCAAGCAGCTCGCCGACGCTCCGGGCCCGGAGACCGACCTCCCCTCGGCCCTGCGGCTCGACTACGCGCGTGAGTTCCTCGCGCAGTACCCCCACGACGTGGTGTGGACGTACTGGACTCCCGCCCGGCAACTGCGCTCCGTCGCCGCCGTCTCCTGCCCCCGCACCCACGGCCCCACCTCGGAACCGCCGCCGCCCTGCCCGCTGGGGCCCACCGCCCTCATCGCGGGTGAGGGCGGTGGACCGGGCGGGGGTTGACCCGGGGCGGCGGTGGGCGGGATCGTGCGTACGGCGGACGTTCGTGTGCGTGGTTCCTCGGAGAGGCTGGTCGTGTCGACCTCACCCCTTGTGCCCGGTGATCGGTTCTCGGCGTTCGACCGGGAGGCGTTCCGGCTGGAAGTCCTGGGCGAGCACGGCTCGGACTGGCCGGAGGAGTACCGGACGGGCAGCTGGTCCAGGGTCGTGATGGCGGCCCGCCGGGCCGGGAAGCGCATGTACCGGGTCCATGTGCTGACGCGCCCGCTCAGTGCCTGCGTCGAGGCCGACCTCGAATGGGGACTGATCCGGCACGTGAAGGCGGGCGAGGAGTACCACGTCCTGGACGTCACCGAGCAGGAGAACCCCGTCCGGGGCGTGCCGGACTTCTGGCTGTTCGACGACGAGACCGTGGCGGCGCCGCGCTACGGCGAGGACGGGCGGTACCTCGGCGTCGGCTTCCCCGACGCCGGCGAAGCGGCCCGGTTCAGGGCGTACCGGGACGCCGCGATGGCCCGGGCCGTGCCGTTCGAGGAGTGGTGGGCGACGTACGGTACGTGAGCCGGGCCGGACCGGGTCACCGCGCCGGGGCGGCGGCCTCCAGCTCCTCGACGGTGCCGGACATGATCGTCCGCACGTGGGCGGTGACGTGCTCCGCGGGCCAGTCCCACCAGGCGACGGCCAGTAGGCGGGCGGTGTCCGCCTCCTCGTACCGGTGGCGGATCACCCGGGCCGGGTTGCCGCCGGCGACGGCGTAGTCGGGGACGTCGGCGGTGACCACGGAGCCGGTGGCGACGATCGCGCCGTGGCCGATCCGCACACCTGGCATGACCGTCACGCCGTTGCCGAGCCAGACGTCGTGGCCCACCACCGTGTCGCCCCGGTCGGGGAGGCCGGTGAGCAGGTCGAAGTGGTCGGCCCAGGCGCCGCCCATGATGGGGAACGGGAAGGTCGACGGGCCGTCCGTACGGTGGTTGGCGCCGTTCATGATGAACCGCACGCCGGTGCCCAGGGCGCAGTACCGGCCGATGACCAGGCGCTCCGGGCCGTAGTGGTAGAGCACGTTGCGGGTCTCGAACGCGGTGGGGTCGTCCGGGTCGTCGTAGTAGGTGAACTCCCCGACCTCGATGAGCGGGGAGGTCACCAGCGGCCGGAGCAGCACCACGCGGGGCTGCTCCGGCATCGGGTGGAGGACCGTCGGGTCGGGCGCCCGGTCAGGCATCGGCGCCGCTGTCGGGCTCGAAGCGGATGACGACGGCCTTGGACGTCGGCGTGTTGCTGATGTCGGCGGTGGAGTCCAGCGGGACCAGCACGTTGGTCTCGGGGTAGTACGCGGCGGCTCCGCCCCGGGCGACCGGGTAGTAGACGACGCGGAAGTGGGGAGCGCGGCGCTCCACGCCGTCCTTCCACTCGCTGACGAGGTCGACGTACTGGCCGTCGGAGAGCCCCAGTTCGATGGCGTCGGCCGGGTCGACCAGGACGACCCGCCGCCCGCCCTTGATGCCCCGGTAGCGGTCGTCCAGGCCGTAGACGGTGGTGTTGTACTGGTCGTGCGAGCGCAGCGTCTGCAGCAGCAGTCGGCCCTCCGGGACCTCCGGAGCGGTGAGTGGGTTGACCGTGAAGTTGGCCTTGCCGGTGGCGGTGGGGAAGGTGCGGGTGTCGCGCGGGCCGTGCGGGAGGGTGAAGCCGCCGGGGCGGCGGACCTTGTCGTTGTAGTCCTCGAAGCCGGGGACGACCCGGGCGATCCGGTCGCGCAGGGTGTCGTAGTCGGCGGCGAAGTCCTCCCACGGCACGGTGTCCTGCGGGCCGAGGACGGCGCGGGCGAGGCGGCAGACGATGGCGGTCTCGGAGAGCAGGCCCGGGGCGGGCGGACGCAGGCCGCCGCGCGAGGCGTGGACCTGGCCCATCGAGTCCTCGACGGTGACGAACTGGGCGCCGCGCGCGGTGACGTCCCGGTCGGTGCGGCCGAGGGTGGGGAGGATCAGGGCGCGGGCGCCGGTGACCACGTGCGAGCGGTTGAGCTTGGTGGAGACGTGCACGGTGAGCCGGCAGCGGCGCATCGCGGCCTCGGTGACCTCGGTGTCCGGGGTGGCGGCGACGAAGTTGCCGCCCATCGCGAAGAAGACGCCGATCCGGCCGTCGCGCATCGCGCGGATGGCGTCGACGGAGTCCAGGCCGTGCTCGCGCGGCGGCTCGAAGGAGAACTCCCGGCCGAGGGCGTCCAGGAAGGCGGTGGTGGGGCGCTCGAAGATGCCCATCGTCCGGTCGCCCTGGACGTTGCTGTGCCCGCGCACCGGGCAGACGCCCGCGCCCGGACGTCCCACGTTGCCGCGCAGGAGCAGGAAGTTCACGACCTCGCGGATGGTCGGCACGGCGTGCTTGTGCTGGGTGAGGCCCATCGCCCAGCAGACGATGACCTTGCGGGACGCGAGGACGTGCGCGGCCAGCTCCTCGATCTGCCACCAGGGCAGGCCGGTGGCGGCGAGCACCTCCTCGCGGGAGGTCGACGCGGCCTCGGCGGCGAACTCCTCGAAGCCGTGGCAGTGCTCGGCGACGAAGGCGTGGTCGACGGCGTCCTCCTCCAGCAGCAGCTGGTTGAGGGCGCGGAACAGGGCGAGGTCGCCGCCGAGCCGGATCTGCAGGAAGAGGTCGGTCAGCTTGGTGCCGTGGCCGACCAGGCCGCGCGCCTGCTGCGGGTTCTTGAAGCGCTCCAGTCCGGCCTCGGGCAGCGGGTTGACGCTGACGATGGTCGCGCCGGCGCGCTTGGCCCGTTCCAGGGCGGAGAGCATCCGGGGGTGGTTGGTGCCCGGGTTCTGGCCCGCGACGATGATCAGATCGGCCTGGTAGAGGTCCTTGAGGCTGACGCTGCCCTTGCCGACGCCGAGCGTCTCGGTGAGCGCCGAGCCGGAGGACTCGTGGCACATGTTGGAGCAGTCCGGCAGGTTGTTGGTGCCGAGCCGGCGGGCGAACAGCTGGTAGGCGAACGCGGCCTCGTTGCTGGTCCGGCCCGAGGTGTAGAACGCGGCGCCGTCCGGGGTGTCCAGGGCGCGCAGCTCCTCGGCGATCAGCGCGAAGGCGTCGTCCCAGGAGACGGGGGTGTAGTGGGTGGCGCCCTCGTCGAGGAACATCGGCTGGGTGAGCCGGCCCTGCTGGCCGAGCCAGTAGCCGGAGCGCTCGGCCAGCTCGGCGACCGGGTGGGCGGCGAAGAACTCGGCGCGGATCCGGCGCTCGGTGGCCTCCTCGGCGACGGCCTTGGCGCCGTTCTCGCAGAACTCGGCGGTGTGCGTCTTCCCGGGCTCCGGCCAGGCGCAGCCGGGGCAGTCGAAGCCGTCGGGCTGGTTGATCTTGAGCAGGGTGCTCAGGGTGCGGCGGGCGCCCATCTGCTCGGTGGCCATCCGCAGGCTGTGGCCGACGGCGGGCAGCCCGGCGGCCGCGTGCTGGGGCGCGGACACCCGGGGGGCGTCCTGCGCCGGGTCGCTCTGCGGGGCCTGCTTGGCCATGACTGCGCTCCTCGGCTGTGCGGGGGCCGCCGCCTCGTCGCGGTGCCTGGTCTCATCCTCGCACCCGGGGGGCCGGGGGCGGCAGGGGAGGAAAAGGGGGAGGGCGGCCGGGGCGGGGGCGCGGATAGAGTGCAGGTGCTTCGACAGGTCCGGGGGTGGGCGGGTGATGGTCGGCGACGTGCTCGACGGGCGGTACCAGCTGGTCGAGCGACTCGGCCAGGGCGGATTCGGCGTGGTGTGGCGGGCCTTCGACACCCGGATGCGGCGGCCGGTGGCGGTCAAGGTCATCAACCACCATGGCGAGGACCAGCAGAAGGCGGCGCTGCGGTTCGTCCGGGAGGCCTGCGCGGCCGGGAACCTCTCGCACCCGCACATCGTCACCGTGCACGACCTCGGTGAGGGCGAACTGGGCGGCCGGCGGGTGACGTACCTGGTGATGGAGCTGCTCGTCGGCCGCACCCTGACCGCCGTGCTCCGGGACGGCCCGGCGGACCCGGAGCAGAGCCTGCGGTGGGGGCGGCAGATCTGCTCCGCGCTGGCCGCCGCGCACGACGCGGGGATGGTGCACCGGGACATCAAGCCCGAGAACATCATGGTCACCGAGGCCGGTGCGGCGAAGGTGCTGGACTTCGGCATCGCGCAGCTCGACATCGGGGCGGGCGGGCTGACCACCACCGGGGCGGTCATCGGCAGCCCGGCGTACATGGCGCCGGAGCGCTGGACCGGGGGCCGGGTGGACGGCCGGGCGGACCTCTACGCGTTCGGCTGCGTGCTGGTCGAGCTCTGCACCGGGGCGCGGCCGTTCAGCGGGGACTCGACGCCGGTGCTGATGTACCAGCACCTGAACGAGCCGCCCCCGGCGCTGGACCCGGCGCCGTTCGGGCTGCCGGCGGAGCTGGCGGGGCTGGTCGCGGAGCTGCTGGCGAAGGACCCGGACGAGCGCCCGGCGGACGCCCGGACGGTGGAGCGGCGGCTGGCGGAGCTGGAGGAGCGGCGGACGGTCGGGCCCGTCGTGCCGCCGATATCGCCGATGCCACCGATGCCGTCGGCGCCGCCGCCCGTACCGGCCGCGCCGGTCGTGCCGGTGCTGCCGCCGCTCACCACTCCGCCGGTGACCGCCCCGCCGCCCCCGCCGTCCTCGCGGTCCTCGCCGCTGGAGGCCGTCCGGGCGGCCCTGCGCGAGCGCCGGGCCGCCGCCTTCCGGGCGGCGACGCCCGGCGAGTCCGCGATCCAGCTCCAGGCGGTGGCCCAGGAGGCGGTGGCCGCGCTCGGCGCCGCCGACCGCGAGACGCTCAACGCCTGGCGCGACTTCACCTGGTTCCTGAGCCGGGCCGGCGACCTCGACGGCGCGATCCGGCTGCTCTCCACGGTGTCCGAGGACATGCGGCTCGCCCTCGGCCGGACCGACCCGGACACCCTCGCCGCCCGGTACCACCTGGTGTGGTGCATCGGGGAGAGCGGAGAGACGGTCAGCGCGCTGCGCCGGCTCGTCCAGCTGCTGCCGGACCTGCACGCCGCCTGGGGCGGCCACGACCCGCGGGTGCTCAAGGCGCGGCACGACCTGGCGGTGTACACGGCCAACCGGGGCGATCTGGAGGGCGCGGTGCTCCAGCTGCGCACCCTGCTGCCGGACCTCGTCCGGGCGCTCGGGGAGCACCACCCGGCGACCGTCCAGGCCTGGCAGGACCTCGCCGGCTACCAGCACCGGCTGGCCGCGGCCCCGGCCGGTCGGGCGCGCTCCGGCCGCCGGCCGCGGATGCACCCGGCGGAGGCGCTGGCCCTGATCCGCCGCCTGCTGGCCTGGGACTTCGGCTCGGAGCAGGAGGCCGGCGCCTGCCTGACCGCGCTGGAGCGCGGCACCGGGATCAAGGAGGTCGGCACCTGGATCCTCTCCGCGCCGGACCACGTCACGGCCGAGGACCTGGTCGAGGAGATCTACGGGCCGTGACGGGGCCCTGAGCGGCGCCGGTCCCCGAAGCGGTTCAGGGACCGGTTCAGGCGCCGGTCCAGGCACCGGTCCCTAGGCCGGCACCGCCGAGTCCGCGCGGGCGAGGGCGTCCAGCAGGGTCCGGGCGGCGGCGTCGTTCTGGCGGAAGCCGGGCGAGTCGGTGCGCGGGCGGGAGAAGGCGGCGGCCGCGCGCAGGCTGGTGTGCGGGCCGAGCGCGGTGCGGCGCGGGTGCGCGCCGCCGTCGAGGGCGGGGTCGACGGACGGGTCGAGCAGGCGGCTGTCCGCGGGACGGATGGTGAGCAGGCCCGAGCGGTGGGTGTACCCGGCGTCGGTGACGACCTCCTCGGAGATCCGCCCGGCGCGGTGCAGCTCCGCGAGCAGCGCGTCGCGGGTGCGGGCCAGCGCGTGCTTGGGCAGGTACGCCTCGACCAGCGCGGTGGCGGTGACGGTGTGGCCGGGCACGGTGGCGCCGGAGGCCCGCCAGGTGCCGGTGGCCTCGTCCCGGTCGACCCGGATGCCCGCGCCGAGGAAGCGGACCACCCCGGCCTCGGAGAGCGCGAGCAGCTGGCGCAGCCGGAAGCCGGGCGGGCCGGAGGCCAGGTAGCTGAAGTAGCCGAAGAACCACTCGTCGACGTCCTCGGCCACCGAGCGGGCGGTGAGCCGGCCGGAGCCGAGCAGCCGGGGCAGCTGGCCGAAGAGCGAGAGCAGGGCGAGGAAGGCTCCGAGGTCGGCGCTGTGGGCGGGGTCGGCGCGGCGGTCGGCGTCCTCGGTGACGTAGCGGCGCAGGTGGTGCTGGAGCTCCTCGGCGGAGCCGAGTTCGAGGCCGGCGAGCGGGAAGTCGAGGCGTTCCAGGTCGAGCCGGTCCGCCGGGTCGGGGACGGCCCGGTCGACCAGGGCGCTCAGCTCCGGGGACCCCCAGGGGTGGGCGTCGTAGCCGGCCAGGAACTCCGCCCAGGGCAGGGCGGTGCGCCCGGGGTGGGCGTGGAACAGCTCGTGGTAGTGGCCGAAGCCGATGTCCTTGGCCATCAGCGGCCAGGCGTCGCGCCGCAGTTCGAGCGGGCCGGGCCGGTCGAGCAGGGCGTCGACGGCGGCGGCGTCGAAGTAGCGGGGGAGCGGTGCGCGCGGGCCCTGGAGGCGGTAGTCGGTCTTGGAGTGGTAGGGGACGCCGCGCCGGGAGCCGACGTGGAGGACGGGTTCGCGGCCCGAGGGGCGGTAGCGCAGGCCGCCCGCGCCGTCCGGCTCGAAGCGGCCGCCGCGGCCCTCGGTGAGCAGCGAGACCAGGTCGACGAAGGCGAGCCCGAAGCCGCGCAGCACGGTGTGCTCGCCGGGGGCTATCCGGTCGAGCTCGTCGGCCGCGTCGGCGGAGTAGGCGGGCGGCAGGTGGAGGCGGCCGTGCCGGCCGGCGAAGGCGGTGTCGGCGGCGTACCGGGGGTCGGGGGCGGAGTCGAGGTGGCCGAGGGTGAGCACGACGTGGTCGGCGGTGAGCACCCGGTCGGTGAGGTGGACGAGCTGCGGCCCGTCGGGCGGGCCCTCGACGCGGTGCGCGGTGTCCCGGTGGACGGTGACCGTGACGTGCGGCGGCAGGTCGGCGACGGCGCGCCGGAACACCCAGTCCAGGTAGGCGCTCTGGGCCCGCCGGGTGGGGAAGTCGGTGGGCGCGAGGGTGCGCAGCTCGGCCCGGACCTCCGGGTCGGCGATCTCCCGGTAGGGGGCGAAGGCCCGGGGGTCCGCGGCCCACTCGGCGAGCGAGGGGCCGGGGCGGACCGGCCCCTCGATGGTCGAGCGCTCGTCGGTGAACATCGTGACGTCCTCGGCCATCGAGTTCATCCGCAGCAGCGGGGACTGCTCGTGGCGCCAGATCCGGCCCCCGCCGGGCGGGTGCGGGTCGACCAGGTGGATGTGCAGCGGCCGGTCGGGGGGCAGCAGTTCGGGCGCGTTGGCGGCGATCCGCTCCAGGACGCCGGTGCCGCGCGGCCCGGCGCCGACGACGACCAGGACGGCGCTCATCGGCCGGCCTCCCCGGGCAGGTCGGCGGACGCGGCGGCGCGCAGCCGCCGGTACCCGGCGCGGGCCTTCTGCAGCGGGGTGGGCGGCAGGCCCTCGCGGGTGGCGCCCTTCGCGTAGTGCCGTTCGACGTAGTACTGCCCGATCGACAGGACGGTGGTGATCACGATGTACCAGATGGTGGCGACCATCAGCATCGGGATGACCTGGTAGGAGCGCAGGTAGACCAGCTGGACCGAGTAGAGCAGGTCGGAGACGGCCAGCACGCTGATGATGCTGGTCCCCTTGAGAGCGCCGATCAGCATGTTCCCGGCGGTCGGCACGATCGAGCGCATCGCCTGCGGGACGACGATCCGGCGCAGTACCCGCCACCGGCCGAGGCCGAGCGCAGAGGCGGCCTCCAGCTGGCCGCGGTCGACGGAGAGGATGCCGCCGCGCACCACCTCGGCGGCGTACGCGGCCTCCAGCAGGGTCAGGCCGACCACGGCGGTGAGGGTCGGGCCGAACAGGTTGACGGTGCGGACGGTGAGGAACTCCGGGCCGAACGGGATGCCGAGGCCGAGCGTCGGGTAGAGGGCGCCGATGTTGAAGAACAGCAGCAGCTGCACCAGCGCCGGGGTGGAGCGGAAGATCCAGATGTAGACCCAGCTCAGGGTGCGCAGCACCGGGTTGGCGGACAGCCGCATGGTGGCGAGGACGGTGCCGAGCAGGAAGCCCAGGCCGAGGGTGACGGCGGTCAGCCACAGGGTCAGGGTGAGGCCGTTCATGACGGAGGCGGCGGTGAACCAGTCGGCGACCACGTCCCACTGGAACGCCTTGTTGCGGGCCAGCGAGTTGACCACCATCGCGAACAGCAGCAGGGCGACGGCGGCGGAGGCCCACTGGCCGGGGCGGCGGCGGGGGACGATCCGGGCGGTGGCGGCCGCGGCGTCGGGGGCGGCCGCCGGCCGCGGGGCGGCGGACTCGGCGAGGGGGCGGGCGGAGGCGGGCAGGACGTCCGGCGGGGTGGCCATGGGGCGGCTCCAGGCGGGAGGGGCGGAGTTGCGCGCGCGGGCGCACGGGGCGGGTACGGCGTGGTCACGTACGGCCGTTGCGGCCGGCCCGCGTCCCTCAACGCGGCCGGCGGTGCACTGCACTCCGGCCGCGATCGTACGCGTGAGCGATCGGCCGGTGTCAAGGGCGGGACGCCCGCTCCGGGGCGGGGCGGGGAACGTGTCGCGGGGCGACAGGAGATCGCAACACGGCGGCAATGGAGGGTGGTTGACGCCGCGCGCGGTTCGCTGCTCAACTTGAGGCCATGTACGCCGAGCAGCCCCTGGTCACCCGCGACCACATCGACTTCGGTCGGGTGTGGTCCGCGGCGTGTCGCGGCTGACCCGGCAGCGGGCCGTCCGCCCGGCCCCGTCCTCCCTCGCAGGGACCTCCCTCGGTGCCCCGTTCCGGGCCGGGAGGGCCGTCAGCTCCTGACGGCCCGTCGACTGCGCGCTGCCGCCGCCCCTCCTCCTCACCGCGTTGCGCTCCGGCAATCCCCGTCCGCCCGCGGGCCGTCACGTGCCCGCCGCCGCCTCCACCGCACCACAGGCCCGCACCGCCAGGGCCTCCTCCGGCCTGCCCACCCGCAGCCCACCGGACTGCGTACGACCCGAAAGGTTCCGCCACCATGCCCGTCGAATTCCTCGGCATCGCCGCCACCGGCGACGGCACCGAGACCACCGCGCGCACCACCGCCGCGTTCGACCGCGACTACACGCTGCGGCTCGCCCGCGCCCACGAGGACAACGGCTGGGACCGGGTGCTGTTCGCCTACGGCTCCGGCGCGCCCGACCCGGCGCCCGCCGCCGCGTTCCTCGCCTCCCGCCTCGACACGCTGCAGATCCTGCTCGCCCACCGCCCGAACGTCTCGTACCCGACCTTCGCCGCCAAGACCTTCGCCACCCTGGACCACATCAGCGGGGGCCGGCTGACCGTCCACTTCATCACCGGCGGCAACGACCACGAGCAGCAGCGCGAGGGCGACTTCCTCACCAAGGACGAGCGGTACGAGCGGACCCGGGAGTACATCGGGATCGTCAAGAAGGCCTGGACCAGCCGGGAGCCCTTCGACCACGAGGGCGCGCACTACCGCTTCAACGACTTCGTCGCCGACGTCTTCCCCGTGCAGCAGCCGCGCCCGGGCGTCTCGTTCGGCGGCTCCTCGGCGGCGGCGTACGCGGTCGGCGGCGCCGAGGCGGACGTCTACGGCCTCTGGGGCGAGCCGCTGGCCCGCACCGCCGAGCAGATCGAGCGGGTGAAGGAGGCGGCGCGGGCCGCCGGCCGCGCCGACGCGCCGCGGATCCAGGTGGCGTTCCGGCCGATCATCGCCCCCACCGAGGAGCTGGCCTGGGAGAAGGCGCACCGGACGGTGGACGCGATCCGGGCCCGCCGGGAGGGCGGCGAGCTGATCCGCGGGGGCCGCAGGGCCGGTGCCACGGCACCCGAGAACACCGGCTCCCAGCGGCTGCTGGAGATCGCCGAGGCGGGCGAGCGCTACGACCGGGCGCTGTGGACGCCGACCGCCGCCGCCACCGGCGGGTCGGGCAACTCCAACGCGCTGGTCGGCACCCCGGAGACGGTCGCCCAGGCGCTGCTCGACTACTACGACCTGGGCGTGGACATCCTCTCCGCGCGCGGCTACCACCTGGTGGACGACGCCGTCGACTTCGGCCGGTACGTGATCCCGATCGTCCGCGAGGAGGTCGCCAAGCGGGACGCCGCCAAGGCGGCCGCCGAGGCCGCCCGGACCGGGCAGGCCGAGCGCGACCGGCACCAGCTGATCGCGGCCCAGGCGTGACGGCCCTGCCCGGTGCGCCGGGCCTCGGCACCGAGGTCCGCCGGGTGCGCATCGACGACCCGCTCGCCGAGCCGCTGGTGCGCGAACTCACCGAGGAGTACGTCCGCCGCTACGGCCCCGAGGCGCTGGAGGAGATGACCCGCTACCCGGCGGACAGCTGGGCCGAGCCGTACGGCGGCGTCCTGCTGCTCCTGCTGGAGGACGGCGAGCCGGTGGCCGGCGGCGCGTACAAGCGGTACGACGCGCGGACGGCCGAGGTGAAGCGGATGTGGACGCACTCGGCGCACCGCCGCCGGGGCCTGGCCACCCGGGTGCTGGCCGAACTGGAGCGGGCCGCCGCCGCGGCCGGCTACCGCCGGATCTTCCTCACCACCGGCCCGCGCCAGCCCGAGGCCCGGGGGCTCTACCTGGCCAACGGCTACACCGCGCTGTTCGACGTCACCGCCGATCCGCTGACCATCGGCCCGCTGCCGTTCGAGAAGCACCTGCCCTGAGCACCTCCGGCCCACGGCCGCACCTCCGCTCCACGACCGCACCTCCGCTCCACGACCGAAGTCCCGAAAGGCACCCCCGTGAGAACCACCACCGTCCGCCGCCGCCTGCTCGCGGCCACCGCCCTGCTGCCGGTCCTGGCGCTGGCCGCGTGCGGCTCCGACCCGGAGCCGGCGGCCGCGACGGGCCCCGGACAGCAGGCCGCCTCCGCCGCTGCCGAGGACCTCGTCTCCGGCCTGAGGAAGTCGGACGCCGCCGCCGCGCTGCTGCCCGCCGAGGTCCGCTCCGCCGGCACGGTCAGGTTCGGCTCCTCGATCGGCACCCCGCCCTCCGCCTTCTACACCGACCAGGCCGCCAAGAAGGCGGCCGGCCTGGACATCGACTTCGCCGACGCGGTGGCCAAGGTGCTCGGCCTGGGCGTGCAGCGCGAGGAGGCGGCCTTCGAGACCATCCTGCCCGCGCTCGGCAGCGGCAAGTACGACGTCGGCACCGGCAACTTCGGGGTCACCGAGGCCCGGCTGAAGACGATCGACTTCGTCACCTACATCGACGACGGCCAGGGCTTCGCGGTCAAGAAGGACAACACCGCGATCCAGCCGATCACGGACCTGCTCCAGCTCTGCGGCCTGACCATCGGCACCGGCGCCGGCACCACCTTCGAGACCACGCTCAACGCGAAGAAGAACGTCTGCACCGACGCCGGGAAGAAGCCCTACGAGGTCAAGGCGTTCAGCGACAACGGCGCCACGCTGACCAGCCTCCAGCAGGGCCGGGTGGACATCACCATGTCCACCATCAACGGCCTGCGCTACCAGGCCTCCCAGGAGGCCTCCGGCACGCGGTTCCTCGGCGAGTTCCACCGCCTCGACGTCGGCTTCGCGTTCAAGAAGGGCTCCCCGCTCGCCCCCGCGTTCCAGGCGGCCGTCAACGAGCTGATCAAGAACGGGACGTACGAGCGGATCCTCAAGAAGTGGGGGGTGACGGACTCGGCCGTCAAGGAATCCCTGATCAGCCCGCCCGAGCACACGTGACCCCCTGTCCAGGGCCCCTTGGGAGGAGTCCCCCATGAGTACCGCCACCACCACCGAACCCTTCGCGAAACCCGGCGGCGGAGCCGGATCCGCCGGGGCCGCCGGCACCGGCCCGGGCGCCCCGCTCGACCTCGCCGAGCTGGCCGGGCTGCGCACCGTCCGGGCCCGGCACCCCTGGCGCCTGGCGGCCGGCCTCGCCACCCTCGTCGTGCTGGCCCAGTTCGCCCACGGCCTGGCCACCAACCCCGGCTGGGACTGGGCGACCTTCCGGCTCTTCTTCACCGCCGACACCATCCTGCGGGCGGTCGGCCGGACCGTCGAACTCACCCTCTACGGCACCGTGCTGGGCTTCCTGCTGGGCACCGTGATCGCCGCGCTGCGGCTCTCCCGCAGCGCGATCCTGCAGTCCGTCGCCTGGGCCTACGTCTGGGTGTTCCGCTCGATCCCGCTGATCGTCCAGCTGGTCTTCTGGTTCAACCTCTCCTACCTCTACAAGCGGTTCGGCTTCGGCATCCCGTTCGGCCCGACCTTCGGGGACTTCGAGACGGTCGGCGTGCTGGGCGCGCTCGGCGCGGCGGTGCTCGGCCTCGGGCTGCACCAGGCCGCGTTCGCCGCCGAGATCATCCGCGGCGGCGTGATCGCCGTCGACCCCGGCCAGCGCGAGGCCGCCGCCGCACTCGGCGTGCCGCGCTGGCGGCAGGCCTGGCGGATCGTCCTGCCGCAGGCCATGCGGGGCATCCTGCCGGCCGCCGCCAACGAGGTGATCTCGCTGTTCAAGGGCACCTCGGTGGTCTACGTGATGGCCATCGGCGAGCTCTTCTACCAGGTGCAGGTGGTGTACGGCCGCACCGGCCGGGTGGTGCCGATGCTGATGGTCGCCACCGTCTGGTACGTGCTGCTCACCACCGTGCTGTCGATCGGCCAGTACTACGTCGAGCGCTACTTCGCCCGCGGCGCCGACCGCACCCCGCCGCCCACCCCGCTCCAGCGGGCCCGGGCCCTCGTCCGGGGCCTGCGCGCCCGCACCGCCACCGCCATCGGAGGACGCTCATGACCACCCTCGTCGAGGACCCCGCCGCCGGGGGGACCGGGTTCGCCCAGGCGCCGCCCATGGTGCAGGTGCGCGGCCTGTGGAAGAGCTTCGGCGCGAACGCGGTGCTGCGCGGCGTCGACCTCGACGTGCCGGCCGGCTCGGTGACCGTGGTGCTCGGGCCGTCCGGCTCCGGCAAGTCCACCCTGCTGCGCTCGATCAACCACCTGGAGAAGGTGGACCGCGGCTTCGTCGCGATCGACGGCGAGCTGATCGGCTACCGCCGCTCCGGGGACCGGCTGCACGAGCTCAAGGAGCGCGAGGTCCTGCGGCAGCGGACCGGCATCGGCTTCGTCTTCCAGAGCTTCAACCTCTTCCCGCACCTGACCGTGCTGGAGAACCTGACCGAGGCGCCGGTCAGCGCCCTGCGCCGGCCGAAGGCCGAGGCCCGGGCCCGCGCGCTGGAGCTGCTCGAACGGGTGGGCCTGGCCGAGAAGGCGGACGCCTACCCCCGGCAGCTCTCCGGCGGCCAGCAGCAGCGGGTGGCGATCGCCCGGGCGCTGGCGCTGGACCCGAAGGTGCTGCTCTTCGACGAGCCGACCTCGGCGCTCGACCCGGAGCTGGTCGGCGAGGTGCTGGACGTGATCAAGGACCTCGCCCGGACCGGCACCACGATGATCGTGGTCACCCATGAGATCGGCTTCGCCCGCGAGGTCGCCGACACCGTGGTCTTCATGGACGGCGGCGCCGTGGTCGAGCAGGGCCCGCCGCGGGCGGTGCTCGACGAGCCGCGGTACGAGCGGACCAAGGCCTTCCTGGCCAAGGTCCTCTGACCCACCGAAAACCCCCCTCTCACCGGCAGGAGTACCGCCATGTCCCTACCCCGTCGCGCCCTCGTGACCGCCGCCGCCGCGCTCGCCGCCGCCCTGACCCTGGCCGCCTGCGGCAGCACCACGGACGCCGCGGCGGACCTCGCCCCCGCCAAGGGCAGCACCGCGCCGAACGGCGCCACGGTGAACCTGACGCCCCAGCAGAACCGGGTGACCACGGCCAAGGTGGACGCCCTCGCCGCGCTGGTGCCGGAGGAGATCAGAAAGCGCGGAAAACTGACCGTGGTCGACTCGCTCGGCACCACGCCGCCGCTGGACTTCTACGCCACCGACGACAAGACGATCATCGGAGTGGAGCCGGACCTCGCCTCGCTGATCGGCAATGTGCTGGGCCTGGAGGTCGAGTTCAACCCGGTCTCCTGGGAGAACATCTTCGTCGGCCTGGACAGCGGCAAGTACGACGTCGGCATCTCCAACATCACGGTCACCGAGGCCCGCAAGGAGAAGTACGACTTCGCCACCTACCGCCTCGACATCCTCGGCTTCGAGGCGAAGAAGGGCACCGGCTGGAAGATCACCGGCCCCAAGGACATCTCCGGCCGGACCGTCGCCGTCAGCTCCGGCACCAACCAGGAGAAGCTGCTCGTCGCCTGGAACGAGGAGAACGTGCGCAACGGCCTCAAGCCGGCCGACATCAAGTACTTCCAGAGCTCCTCGGACTACTACCTGGCGCTCTCCTCGGGCCGGATCGACATCTACGTCGGCCCCAACCCGGTGACCGCCTTCCACGCCGTGCAGACCGGCGAGACCGAGGTGATCGGCACCTACTCGGGCGCCGGGGCCGAGGTGCTCGGCAAGATCGGGGCCACCACCAGGAAGGACAACGGCCTGGTCAAGGCGCTGCACGGGGCGATCGACGAGGTGATCAGGAACGGTACGTACGGCCAGGTGCTGAAGCGCTGGGGCCTGGACGCCGAGGCCGTGCAGAGCTCGGAGGTCAACCCGGTCGGCCTGCCGAAGACCTGAGCCCGGCCCCGGGCGCGGGGTAGTTCACCCGAACACCGTTGCCCGCCGCTAACCTGACCCGGTCAGGATGAACGGTGGTCGGGTTCGGCGGACGTGTGGGGGAAGGCATGAAGGCGGGCGATGTCGTGGGCGGCCGCTACCGGCTGGACCGGGAGCTGGGCCAGGGCGGGTTCGGCGTGGTCTGGGCCGCCCACGACGAGACCATCGGGCGGGCGGTCGCGCTCAAGGTGCTCTCCGAGGAGAAGGCCGGGGACGAGGAGTCGGTCGGCCGGTTCATCCGCGAGGCCAAGACCGTCGGCGGCCTGTCCCATCCGCACATCGTCACCCTGTACGACTACGGGCGGGTGCAGGACGGCGCGCGCTCGACCCACTACCTGGTGATGGAGCTGGTCCGGGGCCGGCCGCTCTCCGCGCTGCTGGCCGACGGGGTCCGGCCGGAGCTGCCGGTCGCCCTGCGCTGGGCGCGGCAGGTCTGCAAGGCGCTGGACTCCGCGCACCGCAGCGGGGTGGTGCACCGGGACATCAAGCCCGAGAACATCATGATCGCCGACACCGGCGAGGCCAAGGTGCTGGACTTCGGCATCGCCCGGCTGCTCACCCAGCAGGGCGGCGGGCTCACCTCCACCGGCGTGGTCATCGGCACCCCGGCCTACCTGGCGCCCGAGTGTTGGTCCGGCGACCCGATCGACGGCCGGGCCGACCTGTACGCGCTCGGCGTGGTGCTCTACCAGCTCTGCACCGGCCGCCGCCCGTTCAGCGCCACCACCCCGGTCACCATGATGTTCAAGCACGTCAACGAGCAGCCGGCGCCCCCCGGCACGCCCGACCCGGCGCTGGACCGGCTGGTGCTCCAGCTGCTCGCCAAGAGGCCGGAGGACCGGCCCGCCGACGCCGCCGAGGTCCGCCGCCGGCTGCGCGACATCCGGTTCGGCACCGACCCGGACGAGCTGCGCCGCAAGGCCGACGACGCCTGGCGGCGCGGCGCGGCCGGCTCGCCCGAGCGGGCGGTCGAGCAACTGGTCGCGCTGATACCGCAGTTCTCCCGGGCCTTCGGGTCGGCGGACCCGCGGACCCTGCGGACCTGCCACGACCTGGCGCTCTGGCTGGCCCGCTCGGGCCGGCCGAGGGCGGCGGTCGCACTGCTGCGCGAGCTGCTGCCCGCGCTGGACGGCCACCCCCGGGCCCGCGAGGACGTCGTGCGCGACCTGGAGCGCTGGGAGCGGGAGAGCACCGAGTCCGACGCCGAGCCGCACCGGCCGCTAGTGCTCGCCGAGCTGCTCGACGGCTCGACGCAGAGCGGCTGAGCCGCCCTCGGCGATCGGCTCGCCGTGCCCGAACAGCACGCTCTCGGCCTCCAGCGCGGCCAGCCGGTGGAAGGACTCCAGGGCGAGCGCCGGATCGGTGTTGAAGACGCCGGGCATGGTCCGGTTCCCGACGTTGGCCGCGAGGTCGCCGGTGAACAGCACGCCGGACTCCGGCAGGTGCAGGGCGATCGACCCGTCGGTGTGGCCGGGCACGTGCACCACCACGGCGCCGCCGCCGAAGTCGAGCACCTCGCCGTCCGCCACCTCGCGGTCCACCCGGCACGGCGGGGCCGGCGGCAGCGCCGGCAAGGCGTCCCACAGCTCCTGCTCGAAGGGGCTCAGCGCGAACGGCCGGGGCTCCTGCTCGCCGCGCACCACCGGGGCCTCCAGCCGGTGGGCGGCCACCTCGGCGCCCAGCCGCCGGGCGAGTTCGGCGGCCGAGCCGGCGTGGTCCTCGTGGTGGTGGGTGAGCACGATGCGGCGCAGTGCGGCCGGGTCGGCGCCGACGGCGCGGATCGCCTCCTCGATCGCGTCGGCCTGCCCGGCGATGCCGGTGTCGACGAGGGTGAGCGCGCCGTCCTCGTCGCGCCAGAGGTAGGCGGTGCCGAAGTCCAGGGTGACGACGGTCAGTTCGGGGCGTATGCGGGTGATCTCCATGAGCGGATCCTGTACCGCGGGGCGGCCGCCCATGCCGCTGTTCGCCCGGGGCGTGACGGCCGCGGCCGGGGGCCGGGGGACTCCGCCGATCACGGCGGTCTGGTCCGCGGCGGCGGCCCGTTGATATACCTCGCAGGCAGCAGCCGGTGCGGGCCCTCACCGCGCCGGCGATCGACGAATCAGGAGGTGGGGATCGGATGAAGCTCCTCCGTGTCGGCCCGCCGGGCGCCGAACGCCCGGCCGCGCTGGCCCAGGACGGCACCGCGTACGACCTCTCCGGGGTGACCGCGGACATCGACGGCGGCTTCCTCGCCGGGCTGGAGGGCGACGCCCTGGCCGGGCTGGCCGCCCGGGTGGCCTCCGGGCGGCTGCCGGTGGCCGAGCTCGCCGGGCAGCGGATCGGCCCGCCGGTGATCCGGCCCGGCAAGGTGGTCGGGATCGGCCTCAACTACCGGGACCACGCGGCCGAGGCGGGCGCGGCGATCCCGGACGAGCCGGTGATCTTCCTCAAGCCCGGTTCGACGGTGGTCGGCCCGTACGACGAGGTGCTGGTGCCGCGCGGCGGAGAGAAGACCGACTACGAGGCCGAACTCGCCGTGGTGATCGGCCGCACCGCCCGCTACCTGGAGGACCACGCGGCGGCGGCCGCGGTGATCGCCGGCTACACCATCGCCAACGACGTCACCGAGCGCGCCTTCCAGTTCGAGCGCGGCGGCCAGTGGGACAAGGGCAAGTCGGCGGAGACCTTCACCCCGCTCGGGCCATGGCTGGTCACCCCCGACGAGGTGGCGGACCCGCAGCGGCTGTCGCTGCGGCTGTGGGTGAACGGGGAGCGGCGCCAGGACGGCTCCACCGGGCGGATGGTCTTCCCGGTGCTGGAGCTGGTCCGCTACACGAGCCGGTTCATGGTGCTGGAACCGGGCGACGTGATCATCACCGGCACCCCGGCCGGGGTCACCCTCGGCCGCCCGGGCACGCCCTACCTCGCGCCCGGAGACGTCGTCGAGATCGAGATCGACGGCCTCGGCCGGCAGCGCCAGGTCCTCGGCAAGGCGTAGCGCGGGCCGCGGTCCCGACCCTTGGCACGGGGGTCGGGGGCCGGGGCACGACCGGAGCCCGGCCTACGCGTCCGTCGCTCCCAGCACCGCCCGCAGCCGCGCCGTCCGCGGTGAGTCCGGGCCCTCCAGCGCCAGCAGCGCGGCCAGCACCTCGGCGGTCTGCGGGTCGTGCAGCGCCGTCGCCGCCGACATCGCCACGAACTGGTCCACCAGCCACTCGCGCAGCTCGTCCACCGGCAGCGCCCGGCCCTCGTCGAGCCAGCTCAGCGAGGCCCCCTCGACCACCGCGATCCACGAGCGCACCAGCAGCGTCAGCCGCGGCCCGGCCTGCCGCACCCCGAGGTGGCGCAGCGTCCGGCGCAGCGCCGCCCGCCGGACGTCGTCCACGATCGCCGAGGTGCGGGCCGTCTCCACCACCGATCCGCCGCGCAGCAGCGCCGAGTAGCCGGCGTCGTGCTCCGCGACGAAGGAGAAGTAGTGCTCCAGCACGGCGGACAGCTGCTGGGTCGGGGTCCCGGCGGGCGGCACCGTGAAGCGGTCGGTGAGCTCCTGGGCCGCGCTGCGCAGCGCGGCCTCGTACAGCTGCTGCTTGCCGCCCGCGAAGTAGCGGTAGACCAGCGGCCGGGACGCCCCGGCGGCCTGCGCGACGTCGTCCAGCCCGACCTCCTCGGGCGGCCTGCGGGCGAACAGCTCCAGCGCCACCGCGATCAGCTGCTCGCGCCGCTGCTGCACCGGCAGCCGCCGGTACCCGGCGCGCCGCGGCCGGGCCGCGGGGTCGGGGGCGGGCGGGACGGGCGCTGGGCTGGCTTCCATGGCGGTCAGCGTAACGGCCCCGGGCCGGATCGGAGCCGGGTCTGCACCGATCTTCCGAACGCGCGTTTGTGCCCGTCCGGGGCCCGCGCGGGGCCTGTCCGGGGCGCGCGCGGGGCTCGTACGGGGCGCCCCGCGCGAGCCCCCGCCGTCCGGTCGGACGGCCCGTTCCGGGAGGCGCCCCGCCGGGCCCCGCCCGAGGATGGGACGCAGCACGCCGCCGCACCGAGGAGGCCCGCCGGATGGCGCAGACGCTGGACCGGCCGCCCCGGGCGCGCCGGCTGCGCGGGGCACCGCGCGCCCTCCTGGCGTGGATCGGCTCGGCGCCCGGCACCTACCTGTGGCTGCTCCTCCTCGCGGTCACCAGCCTCGCCGTGGCGCGGATGGACCAGCGCACCCTGGACTGGTTCCTGGCCGCCCGCTCGACCAATCTGGAGCACCTGCGCTCGCGCCCGGTGCACGCCCTGGTGGCCAGCGCGCTGTGGACCGGGACGTCGAGCTGGCCGCTCTACGCCGTGCTGTTCACCCTGTTCCACGCCAACGCCGAGCGCTGGCTGGGCACCGCGCGCTGGTTCGTGGTGGCCGCGACGGCGCACGTGCTGGCGACCCTGGTCAGCGAGGGCGTGGTGGCCTGGGGGATCGTCCGGGGCACCCTGCAGCGGAGCATGGCCGGGACGGTGGACGTCGGCGTCTCCTACGCGCTGGCCGGGGTGGCGGCCGTGCTCACGTACCGCCTCGCCGGCGGCTGGCGGTGGCTGTACGGCGCCGGGGTGGTGGTCTTCCACCTGGTGCCGCTGGTGGTCTCGCACACCTTCACGGACCTCGGGCACATCAGCGCCGCGCTGATCGGCCTCGCCTTCTTCCCCTTCGCCCACGGACGACCCGTCTGGGACCCGGGCCGGGCGCTGCGGCGCCGGCGGCCGCGCCGCCCGCGCGGCCGACCCCGCCGATCCGGGGCTTAATTGGCCGGTCCATGCCATCCTGAGGGGGCTTGCAAACGGCGCCGGCCGCGCCATGATGGCCGGATGGTTGAACTGATCAGCTCCGACGGCACCACACCCCGACGTGTCGCCGACACCTATGTACGGGACCTTGCCGAGCTCGACCCGCTGACCGCGGTGTACCTGGGCCTGAACCCGGAGGACGACCGCCTCCCCGACCTCTCCCCGGCCGGCGCCGAGGCGATCGCGGACCTCGGCCGCACCGCCCTGACCCGGCTCGACGAGGCCGAGGCGGCGCTCGACGCGGCCGAGGCGGCCGGCTCCCCCCGCGACGAGGCGGAACGGCGCTGCGCCCGCCTGCTGCGCGAGCGGCTCACCGCCGAACTCGCCGTCCACGACGCGGGCGAGCGCTACCGGGCCGTCCACAACCTGGGCTCCCCGGTGCACAACCTCCGCGACGTCTTCATCCTCATGCCCACCGACACCGAGGAGCAGTGGGGGATCCTCGGCCGCCGCCTCGCCCGGGTGCCGGAGGCGCTCGCCGGATACCGCGCCACCCTCGCCGAGGGCATCGAGCGCGGCCTGTTCTCCGGCCCCCGCCAGGTCACCACGGTGACCGGCCAGCTGGGCGAGTGGCTGGTCGGGGACGCCCCCGGCGGCTGGTTCGGCGAGCTGGTCCGGGAGGCCCCCGAGACGCTGCGCGAGGAGCTGGCCGGGCACGCCGCGGCCGCCGCCGAGGCGCTCGCCGCCCTGCGCGACTGGCTGCGCGACGTCTACGGGCCGGCCGGCGCCGACGCCCCCGACACCGCGGGCCGGGAGCGCTACGGCCGCTGGGTGCGCTACTGGACCGGTGCCGACCTCGACCTCGACGAGGCCTACGCCTGGGCCTGGCAGGAGTTCCACGACCTGCTCGCCCAGATGCGCACCGAGGCCGAGAAGGTGCGGCCCGGTGCCGAGCCGATGGAGGCGATGAAGTGGCTGGAGAGCGACGGCCCCGCGCGGGTCGGCGCCGAGGCCGCCCGGGAGTTCCTCCAGGGCCTGATGGACGGCGCGATCGCCGACCTCCAGGGCACCCACTTCGACCTGGCCGAGCCGATCACCCGGGTCGAGTCCCGGATCGCCCCGGCCGGCGGCGCCGCGGCGCCGTACTACACCGCCCCGTCGCTGGACTTCAGCCGCCCCGGCCGGACCTGGCTGCCCACCCTGGGCCGTGAGCGGTTCCCCGAGTGGGACCTCGTCTCGACCTGGTACCACGAGGGCGTCCCCGGCCACCACCTGCAGCTCGCGCAGTGGAACTACGTCGCCGACCGGCTCTCCACCTACCAGGTCAGCCTCGGCGGGGTGAGCGCCAACCTGGAGGGCTGGGCGCTGTACGCCGAGCGCCTGATGGACGAGCTCGGCTACCTCACCGACCCGGGCCACCGGCTCGGCTACCTCAACGCGCAGATGATGCGGGCGCTGCGGGTGATCGTCGACATCGGCATGCACGCCGGCCTGGACTTCCCGGCGGACTCCCCGTACCGCGCGGGGGAGCCCGTCTCGCCGGAGGCCGCGCGCGAGTTCTTCGGCCTGTACTGCGGGCTGTCCGCCGACTTCCTGGACAGCGAGCTGGTCCGCTACCTGGGCCTGCCCGGGCAGGCGATCGGCTACAAGCTGGGCGAGCGGGCCTGGCTGCGCGGGCGGGCGGCGGCCCGGGCGGCGCACGAGGCGCGCGGCGAGGTGTTCGACCTCAAGGCCTGGCACATGGCGGCGCTGTCGCAGGGCTCGCTGGGCCTGGACGACCTGGTCGCGGAGCTGTCCGCGCTGTAGCGGTCGGCGCTGCCGGCGGTCGTCGGCCGCAGGCGGCGAGGCCCCCGGGGACGGTCCCGGGGGCCTCGTGCCACGGTCCCACACCCCTGGTTCTTTGGTCCTGGTTCGACCGGTTTGTCCAATATTTTCCTTGCCATTCGACGCTGTGAGCGTTTGGCTGGAAGGCGACTGCGTGACCTCTCCGCACCCCTCCGGAAAGGCGCCCCCAGTGTCTGTCCAAGCCCAAGCCGCCACCGGTCACGGAGCGGCGGACTCCCGCCGCTGGTGGGCGTTGGCGGTCATCGCCATCGCCCAGCTGATGATCGTCCTCGACATCACGATCGTGAACATCGCCCTCCCGTCGGCCCAGAAGGACCTCGGCATCTCGGACGCCGACCGGCAGTGGGTGATCACCGCCTACACGCTGGCCTTCGGCGGACTGCTGCTCCTCGGCGGCCGGCTCGGCGACCTCTTCGGCCGCAAACGCGTCTTCATCATCGGCCTGCTCGGCTTCGCCCTCGCCTCCGCGATCGGCGGCGCCGCCAACGGCCCGACCATGCTGTTCGCCGCCCGCGCCCTGCAGGGCGCCTTCGGCGCGCTGCTCGCCCCCTCCGCGCTGGGGCTGCTCTCCACGACCTTCTCCGATCCCCGGGAGCGGAGCACCGCCTTCGGCGTCTTCGGCGCGATCGCCGGCGGCGGCGCCGCGATCGGGCTGCTCCTCGGCGGCGTGCTCACCGAGTACCTGAACTGGCGCTGGTGCCTGTTCGTGAACACCCCGATCGCGGTGGTGACCGCCTTCGCCGCGTTCTCCGTGCTGACCCGCGACCACATCGCCAAGGGCACCCGCACCAGGCTCGACCTGCCCGGCGCGCTGCTCGGCTGCGGCGGTCTGCTCGCCATCGTGTTCGGCATGTCCGAGGCGGTCACCCGGGGCTGGGGCGACGGACTGGTGCTGGGCTCGCTGCTGTTCGGCGTGCTGCTGCTGGCGGTGTTCGTCCTGGTCGAGCGGCGGACGCCGCACGCGCTGCTGCCGCTGCACATCGTCGCGGACCGGAACCGGGGCGGCGGCGCCCTCTCGATCGGCCTGGCGATGATCGGGATGTTCGGCCTGTTCCTGTTCCTGACCTACTACCTCCAGGTGATCAAGCACTTCTCGCCGGTGATGTCCGGCGTCTCCTTCCTGCCGATGACCGCCGCCATCATCATCAGCTCGACCGGCTTCGCGGCCCGGCTGATGACCAGGGTGCCGTCCCGCAACCTGATCGGCCCCGGGCTGCTGCTGGCCGCCGCCGGCATGGCCTGGCTGACCCAGATGCGGGTGGACAGCCCCTGGGCCGGCATGGTGCTGCCCGCCGAACTGCTGCTCGGCTTCGGCATGGGCCTGGTCTTCATGCCGTCGATGAGCCTGGCCACCCTCGGCGTCGCCCCCAACGAGGCCGGCGCGGCCTCGGCCACCATCAACTCCGCCCAGCAGGTCGGCGGCTCCTTCGGCACGGCCCTGCTGAACACCATCGCGGCCAGCGCCACGGCGAGCTGGCTGGCCGCCCGCGCCGCCGGCGCCGGGAACCCCGCGGTCCAGGCCGAGGGGGCCGTGCACGGCTACGTGGTGGCCACCTGGGTGGCGATGGGCATCCTGCTGCTGGCCTCGGCGATCGCGTTCCTGATGATCGACCACCGGCCGGCGCCGGGGGAGGCCGCCGGCACCACCGAGGCCGCCGCGCAGGCGCCGCAGACCCAGGCGCAGACCACCGCCCACCAGCGCCAGCGCGCCCAATGAGATCCGCCGCGCACCGCGACGGGCCGGCGGCGGCGCCCGGTTCCGGGGCCGCCGCCGGCCGCGTGCGTCCGGCCCGGCCCGGTGGCCGCGCCTCCGCCCGCACCGGGGCCGGGGTACTGTGAGCGGGCCGTCGACCGGCTGAATTCTCATCGCGTTCCCAGCGGCGCATCACCGCCCTCCCAGTTCGGGAAGCCATAGTCGGTTCCCGTACCGCCGCCGACCAGGGCAGGAGCCGACCGGGCATGGGCCAGCACCGCCGCCGCACCTCTCGACACCGCCTCCTGGCCCCGACCCTGGTCACCACGACGCTCTCCGCGCTCACCGTGGCGGCCGTGGTCGTCGGCACCCACAGCGTGGCCCCCAAGGCCACCGCCGTGGCCTCCCCGGAGACCACGGTGGCAACGGCCCCGGCGGTCCCGGTGGTTCCGGCGGAGCCCATGGAACCTGCGGACCCCGCGGACCCCGCGGAGACCGACGCCCCGGACGAGTCCCCGTCGCCCGCCTCCGGGTCCACCGCGACCGTGACCGTGACCGCGACCCCGAGCGACCCGCCGGGCACCACCGCCACCGCCCCGGCCACCCCCGAGGCCGCCACCGTCGGCGCCCTGTTCTCCGGCACCGTCGGCCCCGGCGGCCACTTCTGCACCGCCAGCGTGCTGCACAGCGCCGCCGGCAACCTGCTGCTCACCGCCGCCCACTGCGTCGAGGACCCGGGCGGTGTCACCTTCGCCCCCGGCTACCGCGACGGCCGGGCCCCGTACGGCACCTGGCGGGTCACCGCCGTGCACACCACCGCCGGCTGGTCCCACGACGGCGACCAGGACGAGGACTTCGCGGTCCTGGAGACCGCCGCCGACGCCTCCGGCCGCCGGATCGAGGACGTGGTCGGCGGCAACACCCTCGGCGCCGACGAGCCCTTCGGCACCGACGTCCGCCTCTACGGCTACCCCGCCACCTCCGAGCGCCCCCTGCTGTGCACCAACACCACCGGCCGGCAGAGCGCCTTCCAGCGCGTCGTCGACTGCCCGGGCTACCCGGGCGGCACCAGCGGCGGCCCCTGGATCTCCACCGCCACCGGCCACGTCGTCGGCGCCATCGGCGGCTACCAGCAGGGCGGCGACACCGACGACACCTCGTACAGCGCCTACTTCGACCACACCGTCGAGGCCCTCTGCGCCGAGGCCGTCGCCGCCGCCACCTGACCGCCGGACGCCGCCCGGAATCCGGTTCGACCGGCGGACCGCGCTGTGGGAGGCTCTCCGCGCACTGACCACTCGTGTTGCCTTGGGGGGCTTCCACCGTGCGCCGAACCACCGTCCTCGCCGCCGCCGCGACCACCGCCGTCCTCGCCCTGCTCACCGGCTGCCGGGGGGACGACGCGCCCGCCGGGGACGCCGCCGCCTTCGACCCGGCGGAGGCCGTGGCGAAGGCCGGCCAGGAGCCGTACGCGGTCACCGTGGACGTCGTCCGCGCCCCCGACGGCGACGCCGAGCCCGTCGTCCTCACGGCGCGGCAGAACCTCAACACCCTGTTCACCGGCCGCTGGCAGGGCAAGGAGGCGGACGGGACCCTGCGGGAGAGCGTCACCACCGCGGACGCCGAGTACCTGCGGGGGCACGACGCCACCGGCACCTGGCTGAAGACCCCGCGGTCCGCCGAGGTCTCGGACTTCGACTACAACGAGTACGCCAGGCTGCTGCTGGCCCAGGGCCCGTCCGCCCGCAAGGGCATGGAGACCAGGGACGGCGTGCCGACCTACCACCTCGCCGGCCACCTCGAAGCGGCGCAGTTCGCCGACGCCGCCCCGTCCGTCCACCGCGCGCTGACCAGGTCGGGGATCACCTCCCTGGACCTCGACCAGTGGATCGACGCCCAGGGCCGCACCCGCCACGTCGACGAGAGGGTGGTCGCCGACGGGGAGAAGGTCGCGATCACCCTGGCCTTCAGCGACTTCGGCCCCGCCGAGACCTTCGCCGCGCCCAGCCCCGTCGCCGACTGAGGCCCCGGGGCGGCGGAGCAACTCCGCCGCCCCGGGCGCGGGTTGGCGACGCCCGGGCGCGGCCGGAAAACGAATCAGGCCCAGTCCGGTGGCAACTCGCCACTGGCCTGGGCCTCTTCGGCACTTCTTGCGAAGTGCCCCCGGTAGGATTCGAACCTACGCACCCGCCTCCGGAGGGCGGTGCTCTATCCCCTGAGCTACGGGGGCTTGCTCTGCTGTTGTCGCCGCGTTCGCTTCGACGTGGAGAACACTACCAGGCCCGCGGCGTGCTCCGTGCACGGGTTTGCGCGGGCGGGGTCGGGCGGGGTCGGCGGAAGTCCGCAAAGACCGGACGGGGCGGCGGGGCCGCCGATACCCTCGGTGAGGTGTCGGGAGTGTCCGGGCGGGTCCTCGTGGTGGACGACAGCGAGGTGATCCGCCAGCTGATCAGGGTCAACCTGGAGCTCGAGGGCTTCGAGGTGGTGACCGCCGCCGACGGTGCCGAGTGCCTGGAGGTGGTCCGCCGGGTGAAGCCCGACGTGGTGACGCTGGACGTGATGATGCCGCGGCTGGACGGCCTGCGGACGGCGGCCCGGCTGCGGGCGGCGCCGGGGACCAGGCTGCTGCCGATCGCGATCGTGAGCGCCTGCACGCCGGCCGACCTGGACCTGGGTGAGTCGGTCGGGGTGGACGGCTACCTGGGCAAGCCCTTCGACCCGGCCGACCTGGTGGCGCTGGTGCGGCGGCTGGTGGAGCTCGGCCACCGCGGAGCCCCGGACGCGGCGCCCGACGGGTTTCGCCCTCAGCGAACAGACGGGAGCGATCGGGGCTGACTGCCGGGGCCGGACGTCTCAACCGGTAAACCGAGTGGCGGGTGCCCTCCCCCTCTCGCCTACGCTTGGCGTCGTGACCCCCGCAGAGCTTTCCCAGGCAGTCCAGGCCGCAGTGAGCGCCGCCGTCGAGGCGGGCGAGCTGGCCGTCGCCGTGCCCGAGCACGTGACGGTCGAGCGGCCCAAGAACAGGGACCACGGCGACTACGCGACCAACGTGGCCCTCCAGCTCGCGAAGTCGGCCGGCCGGCCGCCGCGAGCCGTTGCCGAGGTGCTGGCCGACCGCCTGCGAGGGATCACCGGCGTCGCCAAGGTCGACATCGCCGGTCCGGGCTTCCTGAACATCACCCTGGACACCGCCACCGCCGGCGCGCTGGCGCGCACCATCGTCGAGGCGGGCGAGGCCTACGGCCGCAACCAGGACCTCGCCGGTCTGAAGATCAACCTGGAGTTCGTCTCCGCCAACCCGACCGGCCCGATCCACATCGGCGGCGTGCGCTGGGCGGCCGTCGGCGACTCCCTGGCGCGCGTCCTGCGGGCCTGCGGCGCCGACGTCACCACCGAGTACTACCTCAACGACGCCGGCGTGCAGATCGGCAAGTTCGCCGCCTCGCTGCAGGCCGCCGCGAACGGCCGCGAGGTGCCGGAGGGCGGCTACGTCGGCGAGTACATCGTCGACATCGCCAAGGCGATCACCGGGGCCGTCCCCGGCCTGCTGGAGAAGTCCGAGGAGGAGCAGCTCCAGGTCTTCCGCGCCGAGGGCCTCGACCTCATGGTCGCCGAGATCAAGCGCTCGATGGACGAGTTCGGCACCCACTTCGACGTCTGGTTCTCGGAGCGGTCGCTGCACGACTCCGGCGCCGTCGGCACCGCGATCGACCGGCTGCGCGAGCAGGGCCACGTCTTCGAGCAGGACGGCGCCGTCTGGCTGCGCACCACCGACTTCGGCGACGACAAGGACCGCGTCCTGGTCAAGGCCGACGGCGACACCACCTACTTCGCCGCCGACGCCGCCTACTACCTGTCCAAGCGGGACCGCGGCACCGACGTCGCGCTCTACATGCTGGGCGCCGACCACCACGGCTACGTCAACCGCCTCAAGGCCATCGCGGCCTGCGCCGGCGACGACATGAACCACAACATCGAGGTGAGGATCGGCCAGTTCGTGAAGATGCTTCGCGACGGCGAAGAGGTCCGCATGTCCAAGCGGGCCGGCAACATCATCACGATCGACGACGTCGTCGAGTGGATCGGCGTGGACGCGGCCCGCTACACCCTGGCGCGGTCCTCCACCGACTCCACCATCACGCTCGACATCAACATCCTGACCAGCCAGACCAACGAGAACCGGGTGTACTACGTCCAGTACGCCCACTCGCGGATGTGCGCGGTCCAGCGCAACGCCGACGAGCAGGGCATCTCGCGCGGCGCGGCCGAGGACTTCAAACCGGAGCTGCTGGCCACCGAGTGGGAGTCCGACCTGCTCGGCCACCTCGGTGAGTTCCCGCGCGTGCTGGCCTCGGCCGGCGAGCTGCGCGAGCCGCACCGCGTCGCGACGTACCTGGAGGACCTCGCGGCCAAGTACCACCGCTTCTACGACAACTGCCGCATCCTGCCGCGGGGCGACGAGGAGGTCACCGACCTCACGCACGCCCGGCTCTGGCTCGCCGACGCGACACGCACGGTGATCGCGAACGGTCTGACGCTGCTGGGCGTCTCGGCGCCCGAGCGGATGTAGGCACCACCCCCATGTGCACAGCGGGGGCGGCGGACGGTCAACGGGGACCGTCGCCGCCCCTCGCCATAGGTCGAGGGAACCAACGACATGTCTCGCTCCGCACACCCCGCAGGCCCCCGGCACGGCGACGTGCTGCCCGAGGGCCACTACCAGGCGCCGCCGAGCGACCTGAACGCGCTCGACCCCAAGGTCTGGTCCCGGACCGTCACCCGTGACGCCGAGGGCGTGGTCACCGTCGGCGGCGTCGACGTGAAGAGCCTGGCCGCCGAGTTCGGCACCCCGGCGTACGTCATGGACGAGGCCGACTTCCGGGCCCGGGCGCGCGCCTGGCGCGAGGCCTTCGGCACCGGTGCCGACGTCTTCTACGCGGGCAAGGCCTTCCTCTCCAAGGCGGTCGTCCGCTGGCTGCACGAAGAGGGCCTCAACCTCGACGTGTGCAGCCCGGGCGAGCTGGCCGTGGCGCTGGCCGCCGGGATGCCGCCGGAGCGGATCGCGCTGCACGGCAACAACAAGTCCGTGGACGAGCTGGAGCACGCGGTGAAGTCCGGGGTCGGGCACATCGTGGTCGACTCCTACGAGGAGATCGAGCGCCTGGCGGCGATCGCCGGCCGCCAGGGCGTGCGGCAGCCGGTGCTGATCCGGATCACCGTCGGCGTCGAGGCGCACACCCACGAGTTCATCGCCACCGCGCACGAGGACCAGAAGTTCGGCCTCTCGCTGACCGGGGGAGCGGCCGCCGAGGCCGTCCGCCGGGTGCTGGCGCACGGCGCGAGCCTGGAGCTGCGCGGCATCCACTCGCACATCGGCTCGCAGATCTTCGACACCGCCGGCTTCGAGGTGGCCGCCCGCCGGGTGGTCGGCCTGCTGGCGCAGATCCGCGACGAGCACGGCGTCGAGCTGCCCGAGATCGACCTCGGCGGCGGCCTGGGCATCGCCTACACCAGCGAGGACGACCCGCGCGAGCCGGCCGAGATCGCGGCCGCGCTGGCCGAGATCGTGCGCCGCGAGTGCGCCGCCGCGAACCTCACCGCCCCCCGGCTGAGCGTGGAGCCGGGCCGGGCGATCGTCGGACCGACCGCGTTCACCCTGTACGAGGTCGGCACGGTCAAGCCGCTGGAGGGCCTGCGCACCTACGTCAGCGTGGACGGCGGGATGTCCGACAACATCCGCACCGCGCTGTACGACGCCGAGTACTCGGTGGCCCTGGTGTCGCGCACCAGCGAGGCCGAGCCGATGCTGGTCCGGGTGGTCGGCAAGCACTGCGAGTCCGGCGACATCGTCGTCCGGGACGCCTTCCTGCCGGCCGACCTCGCCCCCGGCGACCTCGTCGCGGTGCCCGCCACCGGCGCCTACTGCCGCTCCATGGCGAGCAACTACAACCACGCCCTCAAGCCCCCCGTGCTCGCCGTCCAGGACGGCGCGGCCCGGGTGATCGTCCGGCGCGAGACGGAGGAGGATCTCCTGCGTCTCGATATCGGATGACGAAATCCTTGTCTCAGATCATGGAACGACCGTAGATCCGTACGGAAAGTCCCGGAGACTGGTGGGAACCGAAAGTCCGGCGGGCCCCGAAAAACCCGCCGGATCGACCGAAGCACGATGAATGCAGAGCGGAGTCGGATGATGCGTACGCGGCCGCTGAAGGTGGCGTTGCTGGGCTGTGGTGTGGTGGGCTCCGAGGTGGCGCGCATCATGACGACAGACGCCGCCGACCTCGCCGCGCGCATCGGCGCGCCGGTCGAGCTCGCCGGCATCGCGGTGCGCCGGGCGGGGCGCCCCCGCCCGGGGGTGCCCGAGCACCTGCTCACCACCGATGCCGAGGCCCTGGTCAACCGGGGCGACATCGACGTGGTGATCGAGGTCGTGGGCGGCATCGAGCCGTCCAAACACCTCATCCTGTCGGCGTTCGAGAAGGGCGCCTCGGTGGTCAGCGCCAACAAGGCGCTGCTGGCCAAGGACGGCACCGAGCTGCACGCGGCCGCCGCCGCGGCCGGCGTGGACCTCTACTACGAGGCCGCGGTGGCCGGGGCGATCCCGCTGCTGCGCCCGCTGCGCGAGTCGCTGGCCGGCGACCGGGTCAACCGGGTGCTGGGCATCGTCAACGGCACCACCAACTTCATCCTCGACAAGATGGACACCACCGGCGCCGGGTACTCGGAGGCGCTGGAGGAGGCCACCGCGCTCGGTTACGCCGAGGCCGACCCGACCGCCGACGTGGAGGGCTTCGACGCCGCCGCCAAGGCCGCGATCCTGGCCGGCATCGCCTTCCACACCAAGGTGACCGCGGCGGACGTCTACCGCGAGGGCCTCACCGAGGTCACCGCCGCCGACATCGCCTCCGCCAAGGCGATGGGCTGCGTGGTCAAGCTGCTGGCGATCTGCGAGCGGGCCGCCGACGGCGAGTCGGTCACCGCGCGCGTCCACCCGGCGATGATCCCGCTGTCGCACCCGCTGGCCTCGGTCCGCGAGGCGTACAACGCGGTGTTCGTGGAGGCCGAGGCGGCCGGCCGGCTGATGTTCTACGGCCCGGGCGCCGGCGGCGCGCCGACCGCCTCCGCGGTCCTCGGCGACCTCGTCGCGGTCTGCCGCAACAAGCTCGCCGGTGCCACCGGCCCCGGCGACTCGGTGTACACGCGGCTGCCGGCCAAGCCGATGGACGAGGTCGTCACCCGCTACCACGTCAGCCTGGACGTCGACGACCGCGCGGGCGTGCTCGCCCAGGTCGCCTCCGTCTTCGCCGAGCACGGCGTCTCGATCGACACCGTGCGCCAGCAGGGCCGCGACGGCGACGCCTCGCTCGTCGTGGTCACCCACCGGGCCTCCGACGCCGCGCTGTCGGCGACGGTCGACAAGCTCCGCGCACTCGACAGCGTGCGCGACGTGGCCAGCATCATGCGGGTCGAAGGGGAATAGGAACAGATGATGAGCAGCGTTGCCGAGAACGCCGCCCGTGGCACCCACACCCGCCAGTGGCGGGGCCTGATCGAGGAGTACCGGGACCGCCTGCCGGTCAGCGCGGCGACCCCGGTGGTCACCCTGCTGGAGGGCGGCACCCCGCTGGTCCCCGCCCAGGTGCTCTCCGAGCGCACCGGCTGCGAGGTCTACCTCAAGGTCGAGGGCGCCAACCCGACCGGGTCCTTCAAGGACCGCGGCATGACGATGGCCATCTCCAAGGCGAAGGAGGACGGCGCCCAGGCCGTCATCTGCGCCTCCACCGGCAACACCTCGGCCTCCGCCGCCGCGTACGCGGTGCGGGCCCGGATGGTGTCGGCGGTGCTCGTCCCGCAGGGCAAGATCGCCCTGGGCAAGATGGGCCAGGCGCTGGTGCACGGCGCGAAGATCCTCCAGGTGGACGGGAACTTCGACGACTGCCTCACCCTTGCGCGTGAACTGTCCGAGAAGTACCCGGTGGCGCTGGTCAACTCGGTGAACCCGGTCCGGATCGAGGGCCAGAAGACCGCCGCCTTCGAGATCGTCGACATGCTCGGCGACGCGCCGGACATCCACGTGCTGCCGGTGGGCAACGCGGGCAACATCACCGCGTACTGGAAGGGCTACCGCGAGTACGCGGCGGACGGCCTGGCCACCCGCACGCCGCGGATGTGGGGCTTCCAGGCCTCCGGCTCGGCGCCGATCGTCGACGGCGCCCCGGTGCTCAAGCCGCAGACCATCGCCACCGCGATCCGGATCGGCAACCCGGCCTCCTGGGACTACGCGCTCGCCGCGCGGGACGAGTCGGGCGGCCTGATCGACAAGGTGACCGACCGTCAGATCCTGTCCGCCTACCGCCTGTTGGCCTCCCAGGAGGGCGTCTTCGTGGAGCCCGCCTCGGCCGCCTCGGTGGCCGGTCTGCTGGCCAAGGCGGAGGCCGGCCTGGTCGACCCGGGCCAGCGGATCGTCTGCACCGTGACCGGCAACGGCCTCAAGGACCCGGACTGGGCGGTGGCCGGCGCGCCGCAGCCGCAGATCGTCCCGGTCGACCCCGAGACCGCCGCCCGGCGCCTGGGCCTGCTCGACTAGACCCCCACCGCCGCGGGGGGGATCAGCCCCCACCGGGCCGACCCTTTCGGGGGTCGGCCCGGTTCGCGTTCTCGACTGACACTTTTGTGTCAATTCACCGGCGCATTCCGATCCGATTCCCGCACGCATTCCGGCCAGAACCGGCAACACACCAGACCGAAGGCCCACGGGGTGTACCGCTGTGGAACCTCTCTTCGATACTCTGGGTCCGGCCGTGTGGCACATGCCCCGGGTCCGGCCCCATCGCGGGCCGCACCACCGACTGTGACCGTCCGCCCCGGCCGGGGCCCGCGGCCCGCTCCCCACCCTCGCACCGACGCGCTTCGCGCCGCCCGATTTCCCCAGGAGAGTCCACCGCATGGCCGGTCCTGCGTTCCGTGCCGCCGCCGTCCGGGTCCGGGTTCCCGCGACCAGCGCCAACCTCGGCCCGGGTTTCGACGCCTTCGGACTCGCGCTGGGTCTGTACGACGACGTGGTCGTCCGGGTCGCCGACTCCGGGCTCTCCGTCGACATCGCCGGCGAGGGCGCCGACACGCTCCCGCGCGACGAGCGCCATCTGCTGGTCCGCTCGATGCGGGCCGCCTTCGACCGCCTCGGCGGCCAGCCGCGCGGGCTCGAAGTGGTCTGCGCCAACCGGATACCGCACGGCCGTGGCCTGGGCTCCTCGTCCGCCGCGATCTGCGCCGGCATCGTCGCCGCCCGCGCCGTCACCATCGGCGGCCCGTCCGCCCTGGACGACGACGCCCTGCTGGCCCTCGCCTCCGAGCTGGAGGGCCACCCGGACAACGTGGCGGCCTGTCTGCGCGGCAACTTCACCGTGGCGTGGACCGAGGAGGACACCGCCCGGGCGATCGCCCTGGAGCCGTCCGCCGAGGTCGTCCCGGTGGTGTTCGTCCCGGCCACCGAGGTGCTCACCGAGACCGCCCGCGGCCTGCTGCCCAGGACCGTCCCGCTGGCCGACGCCGCCGCCAACGCCGGCCGGTCCGCGCTGCTGGTCGAGGCGCTGACCCGGCGGCCGGACCTGCTGCTGACCGCCACCGAGGACCGGATCCACCAGGACTACCGGGCCTCCGCGATGCCGGACAGCGCCGCGCTGGTGGCCGCGCTGCGCACCGAGGGCGTGCCCGCGGTGATCTCCGGCGCCGGCCCGACCGTGCTCGCCCTCACCGACGAGGCCGGCGTGCAGAAGGTCCTGGGCTTCGCCGGCGACCACGGCGGCGGCCCGGTGTTCGCCGCGCACCGGCTCGAACTGGACCGCACCGGCGCCACCGTGCTCCCGCTGGGCGTCTGAGCACGCCGTTCGGGCCGGACCGTCCGGACACGATTGGCAAGCGCAAGGCTGGGGAATGTCTGAGGGGGTCGGTAGTGTTAACCTCATTGCTGCACCAGGTGCCCTCCGGGGCTCGGTGCGCCGCGTCCCGATCCCAGCACTCCGCACCAGCGGAGTCCCGGCGATGTACGGGGCGACGATTCTCCGGGAGCCCACCGCAGCGCGTACGCAGCCTGCCTGCGCGACTTGCGGCCGCATCCCGAAGCCGTGACGGCACCTGACTCCCACCCGCGGCCTCCCACCTCGAGGCCAGGACGGGCGGAGCACGGGCCACCGTCACGCGACGGGGGCCCGGGATTCGCAGGCAGCGTGGGGGCGCCTCCCGGCCGGCGGCCGGGGGGAGGGTCGGTGCACGACCGTCCCGCCACGCCACTCAGCACCACCGTGCTTCAAGCACCGCACCTCGCAGCTCTCTCCCGACTGGCACCCAGCGCCATTCGGGGGATCACCGCCTCGGACCGACGCAGTCGAGCGTTGGTCAGGACAGCACAACCGGTCGCCGAGCCAGACAGGCCGACGTCCGCTCCAGGGAAGGACCCTTAGTGAGCGACACCACCGATCTGATGGGCGCGCGCCCGGACGCCGACGCGTCCGACGCAGCCGCCGCACCCGCGGCCCCGGCGCGGCGCCGTCGTACCGCCGCCGCGGGCCTGGACGGCATGGTCCTGGCCGAGCTGCAGAAGCTCGCCGCGGACCTGGGCATCACCGGTACCGGACGCATGCGCAAGAGCCAGCTGATCGAGACCATCAAGGAGAAGAGCGGCGGTGACCCGCTGCTCGCCGGCGCCGGCGCCGCCGCCGCTCCGGCCGCCAAGCGCGCCGCCAAGGCGGAGACCGCCGAGCCGGCCGAGAAGCCGGCCCGCCGCACCACCAAGGCCGCCGCCCGGGCCGAGGCCCCCGCCGCCGACGAGGCGCAGGCCCAGATCGAGATCCCGGTCCAGGCCGCCGCCGAGACCGCCGCCGCGCCGGCCCGCGCCGAGCGCACCCGCCGCCGGGCCACCTCGGCCGCCGGCGCCCCGGCCGCCGAGGCCGCCGCCGAGGCGCCCGCCGCCGTGGTGACCGAGGCCAAGCAGGCCGAGACCCGCACCGAGGGCGCCCGCGCCTTCGAGGGCCGCGAGGAGGGCCGCGAGACCCGCCGCGACCGCCGCGAGCGCCGCGACCGCCGCGAGGGCGGCGAGCGCGAGGGCCGCCAGGAGACCGCCGAGGCCCAGGCCGGCCAGGACGGCGACGGGCGCGAGTCGCGCCGCGACCGCCGCAACCGCCGCGACCGCGCCGACCGCCAGCCCCAGCAGCAGGGCGGCGCCCAGGGCGAGGCCCCGCAGGGCCGCCAGAGCGGCGGCCAGCAGGCCCAGCCGCAGGCGCAGCAGCAGGGCGGCTTCGAGGACGACGAGTACGGCGACGGCCGCCGCGGCCGCCGCGGCCGCTACCGCGACCGCCGGGGCCGCGGCCGCCGCGAGGGCTTCGAGACGACCGGTGGCCCCGAGCCGCAGATCGGCGAGGACGACGTCCTGATCCCGGTCGCGGGCATCCTCGACATCCTCGACAACTACGCGTTCGTGCGCACCTCCGGCTACCTGCCGGGCCAGAACGACGTCTACGTCTCGCTCGCCCAGGTCCGCAAGAACGGCCTGCGCAAGGGCGACGCCATCACCGGCGCGGTGCGCCAGCCGCGCGAGGGCGAGCGCCGCGAGAAGTTCAACGCCATGGTGCGGCTGGACTCGGTCAACGGCATGGACCCGGAGAGCGGCCGCGGCCGCCCCGAGTTCAACAAGCTGACCCCGCTCTACCCGCAGGAGCGGCTGCGCCTGGAGACCGACCCGGGCGTGCTGACCACCCGGATCATCGACCTGGTGTCGCCGATCGGCAAGGGCCAGCGCGGTCTGATCGTCGCGCCGCCGAAGACCGGCAAGACGATGGTGCTGCAGGCGGTCGCCAACGCGATCACCCACAACAACCCCGAGTGCCACCTGATGGTCGTCCTGGTCGACGAGCGTCCGGAAGAGGTCACCGACATGCAGCGGTCGGTGAAGGGCGAGGTCATCTCCTCGACCTTCGACCGCCCGGCGGAGGACCACACCACCGTCGCCGAGCTGGCCATCGAGCGCGCCAAGCGCCTGGTGGAGCTGGGCCACGACGTGGTCATCCTGCTGGACTCGATCACCCGCCTGGGCCGCGCCTACAACCTGGCGGCGCCGGCCTCCGGCCGCATCCTGTCCGGTGGTGTCGACTCGACCGCGCTGTACCCGCCGAAGAAGTTCTTCGGCGCCGCGCGCAACATCGAGAACGGCGGCTCGCTGACCATCCTGGCCACCGCGCTGGTCGAGACCGGCTCGCGGATGGACGAGGTGATCTTCGAGGAGTTCAAGGGCACCGGCAACATGGAGCTCAAGCTCGACCGGAAGCTCTCGGACAAGCGCATCTTCCCGGCCGTGGACGTGGACGCCTCCAGCACCCGCAAGGAGGAGATCCTGCTCGGCGGCGAGGAGCTCGCCATCGTCTGGAAGCTGCGCCGGGTGCTGCACGCGCTCGACTCGCAGCAGGCGATCGAGCTGCTGCTGGACAAGATGAAGCAGACCAAGAGCAACGCCGAGTTCCTGATGCAGATCGCCAAGACGACCCCCGGGTCGGGCGACTGACGCGGCAGGACGCGTCGAAGCACCCGGGCCCCGGACCGCGCGAGCGGTCCGGGGCCCGCTGCCGTTTCCGGCGCGTTTGTTCCCGACTCGCGACAGTTGGGGGACTTTTCGGCATCTTGTCCGATTTACTCTGGACCGTATGGCCGAACACAAGAGGGTCCCGAGCCGCCGTCGCAAGGTCCTGCGCGCGGTCGCGTGCGCCGTCGCCGCGCTCGCCGTCCTCGGGGCCGGCGCGGCCGGGTACGCGTACCTGCGGCTGGACGGCAACCTCAGGAGCGTCGACATCGACTCCCGGCTCGGCACGGCCCGCCCGCCGGCCGCCGATGACGGCTCCTTCAACATGCTGGTGCTCGGCTCCGACTCGCGCTCCGGCGGCAACGCGGGCCTCGCCGGCGGCGACACCGGCGGCACCGCCCGCGCGGACACCGCGATGGTGGTGCACGTCAGCCAGGACCACTCCCGCGCCGACGTGGTGTCCATCCCGCGCGACACCCTCGTCCCGCGGCCCGAGTGCACCGACGCGAAGGGCGGGGCCGTGCCGGCCGCCAAGCGCGCGATGTTCAACAGCGCCTACGAGGCCGGCGGCGCGGCCTGCGCGGTGAAGACCGCGGAACAGCTCAGCGGGCTGCGGATGGACCACTACGTCGAGGTGGACTTCGCCGGCTTCGCCCGGCTGGTGGACGCGATAGGCGGGGCCACCGTGACGACCACGGTGGCCATCCACGACAAGGACAGCGGCCTGGACCTCCCGGCCGGCGAGCACCACCTGGACGGGCAGCAGGCGCTCGCCTTCGTCCGCACCCGGCACGGCGTCGGCGACGGCAGCGACCTCGGCCGGATCGAACTGCAGAAGCAGATGGTCCGCTCGCTGCTCAAGCAGGTCGGCGGCGCCGGACTGCTGACCGACCCGGTCAAGCTCTGGTCGGTCGGCGACACCCTGACCCGCTCGATCACCACCGACTCCGCGCTCGCCTCGGTGAACTCGCTGGTCGGGCTGGCCCAGGAGCTCAAGGGCATCGGGCCGGACCAGCTCGCCATGGTCACCCTGCCGGTGGTGGCGGCGCCGGGCGACCCGGACCGGGTGGTCCAGCAGCAGCCCCGGGCGGACCAGCTCTGGGCGGCCCTCAAGGCCGACCGGCCGGTGCCGCAGGCGGTGGTCGCCGACCAGCCGCAGAACCCCGCCCAGGCCGCCCCCACGGCGCCCGCCACGGCCCCGGCGAAGACGCCCGCCAAGCGGCCGTGAGACGGCGGGGGAGCCCCGGAGGGGGCCCGGAATATCCCGGAGCGCCCCCCGGTTTGGGAAGAAGCGGCCGGTCCTGGCAGACTGGACCGTCGGTCCCGGTTCACGTGCGGCATTCCAGCCGCCGACCCGGTGCCCTCCCGAACACTAGGAGAACCCCTTGAAGCCCAACGTTCACCCCGAGTACGTGGTCACCCGCGTGACCTGCACCTGCGGTGCCGAGTTCACCACCCGCTCGACCGAGACCAGTGGCGAGATCCGCGCCGAGGTCTGCTCGCAGTGCCACCCGTTCTACACCGGCAAGCAGAAGATCCTCGACACCGGTGGCCGCGTGGCCCGCTTCGAGGCCCGCTTCGGCAAGCAGCACAGCGCGAAGGCCTAGCGCTCCCTCGGCGCCGGTTCCCGGTGCCCCCGAACTCGTTCCGGGGGTGCTGGGGACCGGCGCCGTTCGCGTCCCCCCGCACCTCCGCGGCACCCACCCCCCCCCGCACGACGATCCCCGGAAGAAGGCCACCCCATGTTCGAGGCAGTCGAAGAGCTCCTCGTCGAGCACGCCGACCTCGAAGCGAGGCTGGCCGACCCGTCCGTCCACGCCGACCAGGCCAACGCCCGCAAGCTGGCCAAGCGGTACGCCGAGCTGACCCCGATCACCCGTGTCTTCCGGGCCTGGAAGCAGGCCGGCGACGACATCGAGGCCGCCCGCGAACTCGCCGCCGAGGACTCGGAGTTCCTCTCCGAGGTGAAGGAGGGCGAGGCACGCCGCGAGGAGCTGACCGAGGAGCTGCGGCTGCTGCTCGTCCCGCGCGACCCGAACGACGACAAGGACGTCATCCTGGAGATCAAGGCGGGCGAGGGCGGCGAGGAGTCCGCGCTGTTCGCCGGAGACCTGCTCCGGATGTACCTGCGGTACGCCGAGCGGATCGGGTGGAAGACCGAGATCATCGACTCCAACGAGTCCGACCTCGGCGGCTACAAGGACGTCTCGGTGGCCGTGAAGACCAAGGGGAACGCCGAGCCCGGCCAGGGCGTCTGGGCCCGGCTGAAGTACGAGGGCGGCGTGCACCGCGTGCAGCGCGTCCCCGCCACGGAGTCGCAGGGCCGCATCCACACCTCGGCGGCGGGCGTGCTGGTCACCCCCGAGGCCGAGGAGGTCGAGGTCGAGATCCTCGCCAACGACCTGCGGATCGACGTGTACCGCTCCTCCGGCCCCGGCGGCCAGTCGGTCAACACCACCGACTCCGCGGTCCGGATCACCCACCTGCCGACCGGTATCGTGGCGTCCTGCCAGAACGAGAAGAGCCAGCTGCAGAACAAGGAGCAGGCGATGCGCATCCTGCGTTCGCGGCTGCTGGCCGCCGCGCAGGAGGAGGCCGAGCGGGAGGCCTCGGACGCGCGCCGCAGCCAGGTCCGCACGGTGGACCGTTCCGAGCGGATCCGGACGTACAACTACCCGGAGAACCGCATCTCGGACCACCGCACGGGCTTCAAGTCGTACAACCTGGACCAGGTGCTGGACGGCGAGCTGAACGCGGTCATCCAGTCCTGCGTCGACGCGGACGCCGCGGCCAAGCTCGCCGCGGCCCAACAGAACTGACACCGGCGGCAGCGAGACCGACGTCGAGGCCGGAGAGCGGAAGCAAGAGGTCGTACGGATGAACCTGCTACTCGCGGAGGTGGCCCAGGCCACCCAGCGGTTGGCCGCGGCCGGCGTGCCGTCGCCGCGCTTCGACGCGGAGGAGCTCGCCGCCCACGTCCACAACGTCAAGCGCAGCCAGCTGCACACCGTCCAGGACGGCGACTTCGACGCCCGGTACTGGGAGGCCGTCGCCCGCCGCGAGGCCCGCGAGCCGCTCCAGCACATCACCGGCCGGGCCTTCTTCCGCTACCTCGAACTGGCGGTCGGACCGGGCGTGTTCGTGCCCCGCCCGGAGACCGAGACGGTCGTCGAGTGGGCCATAGACGCGGTCCGCGAGATGGACGTCGCCGAGCCGCTGGTGGTCGACCTGTGCTCCGGCTCCGGCGCCATCGCGCTCGCCCTCGCCCAGGAGCTGCCGCGCTCCACCGTGCACGCCTTCGAGCTCGACGAGGGCGCGCTGCCGTACACCCGGCGCAACATCGAGGCCTCGCCCGACCGGGCCCGGGTCACCCTGCACGAGGGCGACGCCACCCGGGCCTTCGAGGACGACCGCGCCTGGGACGGCCGCTTCGACCTGGTCATCTCCAACCCGCCGTACATCCCGCTCACCGAGTGGGAGTACGTCGCGCCGGAGGCCCGCGACCACGACCCGCAGATGTCGCTGTTCTCCGGCGAGGACGGCCTCGACACCATCCGCGGCATCGAGCGGGTCGCCGCCCGGCTGCTGCGCCCGGGCGGCGCCGTCGTGATCGAGCACGCCGACACCCAGGGCGGACAGGTCCCGTGGATCTTCAACGAGGAGGGCGGCTGGACCGATGCCGCCGACCACCGGGACCTCAACAACCGCCCCCGCTTCACCACGGCGCGCAAGGCGTCGCTGTGAACAACGCCATGAGCCCGTTCGGAAGGGGACCGCACCGATGAGCCGCCGCTACGACTGTGCCGACGCCGGGGACCGCGCCACCGGCCTGCGCGAGGCCGCCTCGGCCATCCGCCGCGGCGAACTCGTCGTGCTGCCCACCGACACCCTGTACGGGGTCGGTGCGGACGCCTTCTCGCCGGAGGCCGTGGGCGCCCTGCTCGCCGCCAAGGGCCGCGGCCGCAACATGCCCTCGCCGGTCCTGGTCGGCTCGCCGACGACCCTGCACGGCCTGGTCACCGACTTCTCCGAGCAGGCCTGGGAGCTCGTCGACGCCTTCTGGCCCGGCGGCCTCACCCTGGTCGCCAAGCACCAGCCCTCGCTGCGCTGGGACCTCGGCGACACCCGGGGCACCGTCGCCGTCCGGATGCCGCTGCACCCGGTCGCCATCGAGCTGCTGAACGCCACCGGGCCGATGGCCGTCTCCAGCGCCAACCGGACCGGCGGCCCGTCCCCGGCCACCTGCGACGAGGCCCAGCACCAGCTCGGCGACGCCATCTCGGTCTACCTGGACGGCGGCACCGCCGACCACGCCCAGGCCTCGTCGATCGTGGACGTCACGGGCAAGGTGCCGGTGCTGCTGCGGGCCGGCGCGATCTCCGCCGAGCAGCTGAGGGAGGTCGTCCCCGACCTGGAGGCCGGCAGTTGACGGCCGCCTCCCTCCATGCCGGGCCCGGCATATCGCCGTACCTGGCCGTGGGCCCCAGGCCGCTGGACCACTTCCGGATCCTCTACGTCTGCACCGGGAACATCTGCCGCTCGCCGATCGCCGAGCGGCTCACCCGGCGTGAGCTGGACACCCGGCTCAACCCCCGGGTGGCCGGCCGGATCCTGGTGGAGTCGGCCGGCACCTGGGGCCACGTGGGCGCGCCGATGGAGGACCACGCCGCCACGGTGCTGGACGAGTACGGCGCCGACAGCGGCGGCTTCACCGGCCGCGAACTGCTGGACGAGCACGTGGTCGAGGCCGACCTGGTGCTCACCGCGACCCTGGACCACCGGGCCCAGGTCATCTCGATGGGCCACGAGGCGGGGCTGCGCACCTTCACGCTGAAGGAGTTCACCCGGCTGGTCCGCACGATCGACCCGGGCACCCTGCCGGACCCCCGCCGCGGCGCGGACGTCACCGAGCGCGCCCGCGCGCTGGTCCGCGCCGCCGCCGCGCTGCGCGGCTGGCTGCTGGCCGCCGATCCCGAGGCGGACGAACTGCACGACCCCTACGGCGCGCCGATCGGGATGTTCCGCAACTGCGGCGAGGAGATATTCCACGCCGTCGACCCCGTGGTCACCGCCCTGACCGGCTTCCCCGCCCTGCACTGACGGCGGCCCCGCCGGGACGGTGACGTCCCCCCGCCCGGCGCCTGTTCCCGCCGCCCGGGAGCCCCCTCCCGCACCGGTGCCGACGCTCCCGCGCCGCTCCCTCCCGCGACCCGGCACGCCCACCCGGGCGGTCCCGGCCCGCGCCGCCGTGCCGGGGCGCGGGGGCGGTCCTACGCTGGAGAAATCCGACCCGACGCGCCGCCCGGGAGCCCCGCCATGACCGTCACCGATGCCGCGACCGGCCCCGTCGACACCGCCGAGGCGCGCTCCACGGCCCTCTACCGGGCCGATCCGCAGCTGGCCGACCTGCTGGCCGCCGAGGCCGAGCGGAGGGCCGAGACGGTCCAGCTGCTGGCGGGGGAGAACCTCACCAGCCCGGCCGTCCTGGCGGCCCTCACCGGTCCGCTGATCGACAAGTACGCCGAGGGCTACCCCGGCCGCCGCCACCACACCGGCTGCGCGCTCGCCGACGCCGCCGAGCTGCTGGCGGTCGACCGGGCCCGCGCGCTGTTCGCCGCCCCGCACGCCAACGTCCAGCCCCGCTCCGGCACCTCGGCGATGCTGGCCGCCTACGCCGCGCTGCTGCGGCCCGGCGACGTGGTGCTCGCGATGTCGCTGGAGCACGGCGGCCACCTCAGCTGCGGCTCGCGGGCCAACTTCTCCGGCCGCTGGTTCGACTTCGTCGGCTACGGGGTGCGCCGCGCGGACGGGCTGATCGATCTCGACCAGGTGCGGGAGCTGGCCCTGCGGTACCGCCCCAAGGCGATCGTGGCCGGTTCGATCTCCTACCCGCGGCACCCGGACTGGGCCGCCTTCCGGGACATCGCCGACGAGGCCGACGCCTATCTGGTGGCCGCCGCCGCGCAGACCACCGGGCTGATCGCGGCCGGCCTGGCGCCGTCCCCGGTGCCGTACGCGGACGTCACCGTGGCGGCCACCCACAAGCTGCTCCGCGGCCCGCGCGGGGGCCTGCTGCTGTCCACCGCGGAGCTGGCGGAGCGGATCGACCGGGCGGTGTTCCCGTTCAGCCAGGGCGGCGCCGCGATGAACGAGGTGGCCGGCAAGGCCGTCGCGCTGGCCGAGGCCGCGACGCCCGACTACCGCGCCTACGCGCACCGGGCGGTGGCCGGCGCGCGGGTGCTCGCGGAGGGGCTCGCACAGGCCGGCGCGCGTCCGCTGACCGGCGGGACCGACACCCACCTGGTGACCGCCGACGTCGGCCCGCTCGGGGTCAGCGGCGCCGAGGCGGAGCGCCGCTGCGCGGCCGCCGGGCTGCTGCTCGGCAAGTGCGCGCTGCCGTACGACGAGGCGCCGCCCTCCGAGGCCTCCGGGATCCGCCTCGGCACCGGTACGGTGACCTCCCAGGGCATGGGCGAGGCGGAGCTGTCGGAGATCGCGGTCCTGCTCGGACGGCTTCTCGCGGAGGGCACGGACGTCCGGGTGGCGGAGCGGGTCCGGGAGCTGGCGCGGGCCTTCGCCGGGCGCCGCTGAGCGGTTGTTCGAATCTCCTACCCGGTAGGGCGAACCGCGATGCGCGTCCCCGGCGTCGGACTCAATAAGGTGTGTGCCGTGGCGACGCACCTCGAACCCCGGACAGGCACGGGAGTACCTTCGGTACCCATCCGTCGGACAGCGCTGCAGGAGGCCAGTGGTGCGTGAGTATCTGCTGGTGCTGTTCTGCACCGCGGCCGTCACCTATCTGCTGACCGGTCCGGTCCGGAAGTTCGCCATCGCGGCGGGGGCGATGCCCCCGGTCCGCGCCCGCGACGTGCACCGCGAGCCCACTCCGCGGCTCGGCGGCATCGCCATGTTCGGCGGACTCTGCGCGGGCATCCTGGTCGCCTCCCAGCTCGACAACCTGAGCAAGGTGTTCTCCCAGGGCACCGACATCCGGGCGCTGCTCTCCGGCGCCGGCATCATGTGGCTGCTCGGCGTGCTGGACGACAAGTGGGGCGTGGACGCCCTGGTGAAGCTCGGCGGCCAGATGATCGCCGCCGGTGTGATGGTCTGGCAGGGCGTCACGGTGATCACCCTGCCGGTGCCGGGCGTCGGCCCGGTCGCGGTCAGCCCCACCCAGGGCATGGTCATCTCGGTGGTCCTGGTCGTCGTCATGGTCAACGCGGTGAACTTCATCGACGGTCTGGACGGCCTGGCCGGCGGCATGGTCTGCATCGCCGCGATGGCCTTCTTCCTGTACTCCTACCGGCTCTGGTACGGCTACACGATCACCGACGCCGCCCCCGCCGTGCTGTTCAGCGTGCTGCTGATCGGCATGTGCCTGGGCTTCCTGGCGCACAACATGCACCCGGCCCGGATCTTCATGGGCGACTCGGGCTCGATGATGCTCGGCCTGATGCTGGCCGTCGCCGCGATCTCCATCACCGGCCGGGTCGACCCCGACCTCATCACCAGCGAGCTGGGTTCGCAGACCGCCACCGTGCACGCCCTGGTGCCGATCTACATCCCGCTGCTGCTGCCGCTGACCGTCATCGCGCTGCCGCTGGCGGACCTGCTGCTCGCGGTGGTCCGCCGCACCTGGGCGGGCCAGTCGCCGTTCGCCGCCGACAAGCGTCACCTGCACCACCGACTGCTCCAGGTCGGCCACTCGCACAGCCGTGCCGTACTGATCATGTACTTCTGGGCCGCGCTGATCGCGTTCGGGACCGTCGCCTTCTCGGTCACCAACACCGGCCGCACCGTCGTCCTCATGCTGGCCGGGCTCTGCCTGGTCGGCCTGGTGGTGCTGCTCACCCCGCAGTTCCGGCCGCGGGCCCCGCGCGCGGTGCAGGCCTTCGTGCCGCCGCGCTACCGCCGCCGCCGTCCGCGGGTCGGCGCCGGGGCCGTGAACGCCGCGGCGGCCGTGGACGCCGTCGAGGCCCCGGTCGCGGCGGGTGCGGAACTCACCGCCGACTCGGCCGGGCGTACGGTCTCCGAACTGATGGCGGAGCTGTCGGCCGCGGACCAGCGGCTGCTCGGCGGGGTGGCGAAGGGATCGTCGGCGATCACCGGCCGCGGCCACGGCAACGGCCGGAGTCGCCAGGGGAGGTGATGCTCCGTCAAGCCTTGTCACCCGTTCGGCGGCACTTCTGCGCCATCGGTGTGACAGGTGCCACATATTCATGGTAAAGCTCTCATCAAATAGTTTGTGATACCGTTCACGAGTACCGAGAACACGCCGAAAGACCTGACAGGTGGATGACTTCCGTCCCTGGCTGGTCTCCCTCGACGGGCTCGCCGTCGAGCGGCCGGCCCGCGGCGGTCCCGGTCCGGTGTCACCCACCGCGTTTCTCTGTCCGTCCCCCGCCACATCGACATGCCGCCGGAGTTGCCGACATGCCGTCCAACGACGCCCGGATCCTCCGAGGCGCCGCGATCCCCACTGCGGCCGCCGGAGTCATCGCGATGGCGATCTCCTTCGCCGTCGCCGGGGGCAAGGGCCTGCTCGGCGCGCTCTTCGGCGCCCTTCTGGTGATGGCCTTCTTCACCTTCGGGCAGGTCGCCCTCGACCGGCTGACCAGGTCGAACCCGCACATCCTGATGGCCGCCGCGCTGCTGGTGTACACCACGCAGATCCTGCTGGTCGGCATCGTGCTGGCGGTGTTCAAGGACACCGACCTCTTCAACCGGCAGGCGTTCGCCTTCACGCTGCTCGGTTGCGCGCTGATCTGGACGGGGTTCCAGGTGCGCGGCGCACTGAAGGCCAAGACCTTCTACGTCGACCCCGACGCCTCCGAAAACAAGGCTGAGAAGCCGTCCGACAAGGGGCGTCAACAGTGACGACGGCCCACTGTCCCCCCAACGAGGGGGGCGGTGTTTATGTCGCACTGACGGGCTGCTATCGTCCGTCGCAACAACGGAGTACGGGAAGAGGCCTGGTCTGTCCGCACGGCGGACCGATCGCCCCCCGGATCCGCGCAGTCTTCGATGATCCCGCTTCGGTGCAGCGCACTGACGCGCGGGGTCGGCGAGAAACCCATCAAGTTCCAGTGCCGCTCCGTGGTCGCAGGCCACGCCGACACAGCGAGGTTGCCGAAACCATGCGTCACGACGAAGGAGTCCGTGGTGAGTGCTGAACTCACGTCCCTCGCCTCAGGCAGTTGCCACTTCGGGGACGCTGGCTGCGGCTTCCCGGCCCCGGGCCTGAACGAGTTCCAGTTCGAGCCGATTTTCACCATCGGCAGCTTCGAGTTCAACAAGCCGATGCTGCTGTCGATCATCGTGGCCGCGCTGGTCGTCGTGTTCTTCTGGGCCGCCTTCGCCAAGCCGAAGCTGGTCCCGGGCAAGCTGCAGCTGGTCGGTGAGATCGGCTACGACTTCGTCAAGCGCTCCATCGTGCTGGAGACGATCGGCAAAAAGGGCGAGAAGTACGTCCCGATGCTGGTCTCGATGTTCTTCTTCGTGTGGCTGCTGAACATCATGTCGGTCATCCCGTTCGCCCAGTTCCCGGTGACGGCGGCGATCGCGTTCCCGGCCGGTCTGGCCGCGGTCGTGTGGATCACCTACATGACGCTGACCTTCAAGAAGCACGGCTTCGTCGGCGGTCTCAAGAACCTCTGCTGGCCCTCGGGCATCCCCGGCTGGGTCATGTTCATCCTGGTGCCGATCGAGTTCTTCTCGAACATCTTCGTGCGCCCCTTCACGCTCGCGGTCCGAGCCTTCGCGAACATGTTCGCCGGCCACCTGCTGATCGTGATGTTCTCCATCGCCTCCTGGTACCTGCTCAGCCCGACCCTGGGCGCGCTGTACGGCTCGGCCTCGTTCATCGTCGCCGTCGGCCTGACCGCCTTCGAGCTGCTGGTCCAGTTCCTGCAGGCCTACATCTTCGTGATGCTGGCCAGCAGCTACATCGCCGGTGCCCTGGAAGAGGCGCACTGAGCCAGGGGCCGCGGCCCTCCTGAACCACCCCCGGAACGCCCGGTGGCCAATCACCACCGGATCACCATCCCCGCAAAGGACACATTGCAATGAGCATGCTCGCTGAGGTCGGCGTCTACGGTTCCGTCGCTTCCATCGGCTACGGCCTCGCCGCGATCGGCCCCGGCATCGGTGTCGGTCTCATCTTCGGTAACGGTGTCCAGGCCATGGCCCGCCAGCCCGAGGCCGCCGGCCTGATCCGTTCCAACATGTTCATCGGCTTCGCGCTGACCGAGGCGCTCGCCCTCATCGGCATCGTCATGCCGTTCGTCTTCGGCCAGGGCCCCAAGTAATCCCCGCCGTAGACCCTTCGAGGAAGGTCCAGATATGAGCATCGCGGCTCACCTCGCGGAGGAGGGGGAGATCATGAACCCCCTTCTGCCCGCATGGCCCGAGATCATCATCGGCCTGCTCTGCTTCTTCATCGTCTTCGGGATCCTCGGCAAGAAGCTCCTCCCCAGCATCGAGAAGGTGCTGTCGGAGCGCCGGGACGCGATCGAGGGCGGCATGGAGCGCGCCGAGGCCGCTCAGGCCGAGGCCCAGGCCACGCTTGAGCAGTACCGCGCGGAGCTCGCCGAGGCGCGTCACGAGGCTGCCCGCATCATCGAGCAGGCTCGCGAGCAGGGCGCCGCCCAGCTCGCCGAGATGCGCGAGGAGGGCCAGCGTCAGCGCGAGGCCATCGTCGCCGCCGGCCACGCCCAGATCGAGGCCGACAAGAAGCAGGCGACCGCCGCCCTGCGCCAGGACGTGGGCTCGCTGGCCACCCAGCTGGCGTCCCGCATCGTGGGTGAGTCCCTCGAGGACCACGCGCGGCAGAGCGGCGTCGTCGACCGCTTCCTGGACGAGCTGGAGGCCAAGGCCGCCGTTGCTCAGGGTGCGGCCAAGTGATCGGCGCCAGCCGCGAGGCTCTGGCCGCCGGGCGGCAGAACCTGGAGAGCCTGACCGACTCCACCTCGGTGGACGCGGCCAAGCTCGCCGAGGAGCTCACCGCCGTCACGGCCCTGCTGGACCGTGAGGTGTCGCTCCGCCGCGTGCTGACCGACCCGTCCCGGTCGGGCCAGGACAAGGCGCAGCTGGTCTCCTCGCTGCTGACCGGCCAGGTCTCCGGCGAGACGGTCGACCTGGTGTCCGGTCTGGTCCGGTCCCGCTGGTCGGGTGCGCGCGACCTGGTCGACTCCGTCGAGCAGCTGGCCGCGTACGCCGAGGTCATCGCCGCCGACAAGGCCGGTGCCCTGGACGACGTCGAGGACGAGCTCTTCCGGTTCGGCCGGGTGGTGAGCGGCTCGCACGAGCTGCGCGCCGCGCTGACCGAGCCCAAGGCCGGTGCCGTCGCCAAGGCGGCCCTGATCAAGAAGCTGCTCGGCGGCCGCGCTCACGCGGGCACCGTGCGGCTGGTCACCACCCTGGTCAACAACCCGCGTGGCCGTAGCCTGGAGCAGGGGCTGGAGTCCTACTCCAAGCTCGCCGCCTCCCGGCGCGACCGTGTGGTGGCCCAGGTCACCACGGCGGTTCCGCTGTCGGACAGCCAGAAGGAGCGCCTGTCGGGTGCTCTCGGCCGGCTGTACGGCCGCCGGGTCCACCTGAACATCGACATCGACCCCGAGGTCGTCGGCGGTGTCCGGGTGCAGATCGGTGACGAGATCATCGAAGGCACGGTGTCGAGCCGCCTGGAAGGCGCTCGCCAGTCGCTCGAAGGCTGAGCACCGAAGCAGCACATCCGACCCTCGGTCGGGAAACCGGCTCCACCGGAGTCGGGAAAACGTACGGCCGGTTCATACGACCCGGCCGAGAGTCGAGTACTTGCGGCCCTCAATGGCGGGCCGAGGATCGCAAACTAGGAGAGCAGGGAAGCCTGATGGCGGAGCTTACGATCCGTCCGGAGGAGATCCGGGACGCGCTGGCCGACTTTGTCCAGTCGTACCAGCCGGACGCCGCCTCTGTGGAAGAGGTCGGCACGGTCACTGACGCGGCGGACGGCATCGCCCATGTCGAGGGTCTGCCCTCGGTCATGGCGAACGAGCTGCTGAAGTTCGAGGACGGCACCCTCGGCCTCGCGCTGAACCTCGACACCCGCGAGATCGGTGTCGTCGTCCTCGGTGAGTTCGGCGGCATCGAGGAGGGCCAGACGGTGCGCCGCACCGGCGAGGTCCTCTCCGTTCCGGTCGGCGACGGCTACCTCGGCCGCGTCGTGGACCCGCTGGGCAACCCGATCGACGGCCTGGGCGACATCGCCTCGACCGGTCGTCGCGCCCTGGAGCTCCAGGCTCCGGGCGTCATGGCCCGCAAGTCGGTCAAGCAGCCGCTGCAGACCGGCATCAAGGCCATCGACGCGATGACCCCGATCGGCCGCGGCCAGCGCCAGCTGATCATCGGTGACCGCCAGACCGGCAAGACCGCGGTGGCCGTCGACACGATCATCAACCAGCGCGACAACTGGCGCTCGGGCGACCCGGAGAAGCAGGTCCGCTGCATCTACGTCGCCGTGGGCCAGAAGGGCTCCACCATCGCGTCCGTCCGCGGCGCCCTGGAGGAGGCCGGCGCGCTGGAGTACACCACCATCGTGGCCGCTCCCGCCTCCGACCCGGCCGGCTTCAAGTACCTGGCCCCGTACACCGGCTCGGCCATCGGCCAGGAGTGGATGTACGACGGCAAGCACGTCCTGATCATCTTCGACGACCTGTCGAAGCAGGCCGAGGCCTACCGTTCCGTTTCCCTGCTGCTGCGCCGCCCGCCGGGCCGCGAGGCCTACCCGGGTGACGTCTTCTACCTGCACTCCCGCCTGCTGGAGCGCTGCGCCAAGCTGAACGACGCCCTGGGCGGCGGCTCGATGACCGGTCTGCCGATCATCGAGACCAAGGCCAACGACGTCTCGGCGTACATCCCGACCAACGTCATCTCCATCACCGACGGCCAGTGCTTCCTGGAGTCCGACCTGTTCAACGCCGGCATCCGCCCGGCCGTGAACGTCGGTATCTCGGTCTCCCGCGTCGGTGGCTCCGCCCAGATCAAGGCCATGCGCTCGGTCGCCGGCCGTCTGCGTCTGGACCTCGCCCAGTACCGCGAGCTGGAGGCGTTCGCCGCCTTCGGTTCCGACCTGGACGCGGCCTCCAAGGCCCAGCTGGAGCGCGGTGCGCGCATGGTCGAGCTGCTGAAGCAGGGCCAGTACCAGCCGTTCCCGGTCGAGGAGCAGGTCGTCTCCATCTGGGCCGGCACCACCGGCAAGCTGGACGACGTCCCGGTCGCCGAGATCCGCCGCTTCGAGCGCGAGTTCCTGGACTACGTCCGCCTGCAGCACAAGGACCTGCTGGCCGGCATCGTCGAGACCGGTCTGCTGGCCGACGGCACCGTCGACGCGCTGACCAAGGCCGTCGAGGGCTTCAAGGCGGGCTACCAGACCGCCGACGGCAAGCTGCTCTCCGAGCAGGCCTGAGTCCGGTAGCGAGGGAAAGGACGTAACGACCCATGGGAGCACAGCTTCGGGTCTACAAGCGCCGGATCCGCTCTGTCACCGCGACGAAGAAGATCACCAAGGCGATGGAGATGATCTCCGCGTCGCGCATCGTCAAGGCGCAGCGCGCGGTGGCCGCCTCCACTCCGTACGCCGATGAGCTCACCCGGGCGGTGACGGCGGTGGCCACCCGGTCCAACGCCAAGCACCCGCTCACCACCGAGAACCCGAACGCCACGCGCGCCGCGGTCCTGCTGATCACGGCGGACCGCGGTCTGGCGGGCGGTTACTCGACCAACGCCATCAAGGCCGCGCTGACGCTCTCCGAGCGCCTGCGTGCCGAGGGCAAGGACGTGGTGACGTACATCGTCGGCCGCAAGGGCGTCTCGTACTACGGCTTCCGCAACCTCAAGGTCGCGGGCTCGTGGACGGGCTTCTCGGACAAGCCGACCTACGGTGACGCGAAGACGGTGGCCTCCGAGCTGATCGAGGCCTTCACCGCGGAGACCGACGGTGTGGACGAGCTGCACCTGATCTCGACCGAGTTCGTGTCCATGCTGACGCAGAACGCGGTCGACGCCCGGCTGCTGCCGCTGAAGCTGGACGAGGTCCAGCTCGGCGACCAGAGCCCGGCGAAGGCGGAGATCTTCCCGCTGTACGACTTCGAGCCGTCGGCGGAGGGCGTGCTGGACGCGCTGCTGCCGCGGTACGTCGAGAGCCGGATCTACAACGCGCTGCTGCAGTCGGCCGCTTCCGAGCACGCCGCCCGCCGCCGCGCCATGAAGAGCGCGACGGACAACGCCGGCGAGCTCATCAAGTCGCTCACGCGGCTTGCCAACTCGGCCCGTCAGGCCGAGATCACCCAGGAAATCAGCGAGATCGTCGGTGGCGCGAACGCCCTGGCCGACGCTAGCGCGGGGAGCGAATGAGTATGACCACCACTGTTGAGCCGACCACGGCGACGGGCCGCGTCGCGCGGGTCATCGGCCCGGTCGTCGACGTGGAGTTCCCCGTCGACGCGATTCCGGAGATGTTCAACGCCCTGCACGTCGAGGTGGACAACCCCGACGGCTCGGGCAAGAAGACCCTGACCCTCGAGGTCGCCCAGCACCTCGGCGACGGCCTGGTCCGCGGCATCTCGATGCAGCCGACCGACGGCCTGGTCCGCGGTTCGCAGGTCAGCGACACCGGTGCCGCGATCTCGGTTCCGGTCGGCCAGATCACCAAGGGCAAGGTCTTCAACGCCCTCGGCGACGTGCTGAACGTCGACCAGGCGGAGTTCGACCAGCAGGTCGAGGTCCGCTGGCCGATCCACCGCAAGGCCCCGGAGTTCAAGGACCTCGAGTCCAAGACCGAGATGTTCGAGACCGGCATCAAGGTCATCGACCTCCTCACCCCGTACGTCCAGGGTGGCAAGATCGGCCTGTTCGGTGGTGCCGGTGTCGGCAAGACCGTTCTGATCCAGGAGATGATCTACCGCGTCGCCGAGAACTTCGGTGGTGTGTCGGTGTTCGCCGGCGTCGGCGAGCGCACCCGTGAGGGCAACGACCTCATCGACGAGATGGTCGACTCGGGCGTTCTGGACAAGACCGCGCTGGTCTTCGGCCAGATGGACGAGCCGCCGGGCACCCGTCTGCGCGTCGCGCTCTCCGCGCTGACCATGGCGGAGTACTTCCGTGACGTCGAGAAGCAGGACGTGCTCCTCTTCATCGACAACATCTTCCGGTTCACCCAGGCCGGTTCCGAGGTGTCGACCCTGCTCGGCCGCATGCCCTCCGCGGTGGGCTACCAGCCGAACCTGGCCGACGAGATGGGCCTCCTGCAGGAGCGCATCACCTCGACCCGTGGTCACTCGATCACCTCGATGCAGGCGATCTACGTCCCCGCGGACGACCTGACCGACCCGGCGCCGGCCACCACCTTCGCCCACCTGGACGCGACCACCGTTCTGTCGCGTCCGATCTCGGAGAAGGGCATCTACCCGGCCGTCGACCCGCTGGACTCCACGTCCCGCATCCTCGACCCGCGGTACATCGCTGCGACCCACTACGAGACGGCCGTCCGTATCAAGGGGATCCTGCAGAAGTACAAGGACCTCCAGGACATCATCGCGATCCTCGGTATCGACGAGCTGTCCGAGGAGGACAAGGTCACGGTCCACCGTGCCCGCCGCATCGAGCGCTTCCTCTCGCAGAACACCTACGTGGCGAAGCAGTTCACCGGTGTCGAGGGCTCGACCGTCCCGCTGTCGGAGACCATCGAGGCCTTCAACTCGATCGCGGACGGCAAGTACGACTCCATTCCGGAGCAGGCCTTCTTCATGTGCGGTGGCATCGAGGACCTCGAGCGCAACGCCGCCGAGCTGGCGAAGAAGTAATCGCGGCCGGTAGCAGCCGAGCGTGATCGCGAGGGGTGGGCCCCAGCCCTGGGACCCACCCCTCGCGTCGCATCGGCTGTGATTCCGGTCAAATCCGTGCCGTCGGTTTCATGCCGGGGGCGCGGGCCCGTTATTCTTACCGAAACTCCCGAGTAATCGGGCGTTGCATGAGCCTAGGAGCCCACGTTGGCTGAGCTGCACGTCGAGCTGGTCGCAGCCGACCGCAAGGTGTGGTCCGGTGCGGCCACCATCGTCGTCGCCCGTACGGCCTCCGGTGACACCGGCATCATGCCGGGTCACACCCCGGTGCTGAGCGTGCTGGAGACCGGTCCGGTCACCATCCGCACCACGGACGGCAACACCGTGATCGCCGCGGTGCACGGCGGCTTCATCTCCTTCGCCGACAACAAGCTGTCTCTGCTCGCGGAGATCGCCGAGCTGGCGGACGAGATCGACGTCGCGCGCGCCGAGCGCGCACTGGACAAGGCCAAGTCGGACCTGGACGAGCACGCCGAGCGGCGCGCCGAGGTCCGGCTGTTCGCGGCGCGCGGCCTCAAGGCCCACGCCTGAGTGCGCCGGACCCCGCCTGAGCGGGGTCGACCGACGGTCCCGGGGACGCGTGAGCGTGACCCCGGGACTGTCGTCTCAGTTGGTAGGTCAACGCGGTCGCCTGGTACGACCGACACGGGGAACGCGGGTAGCGAGGAGGTAGGTGAGCATGGTCCTCGCCCTTGTGGTGTGTGCGGCGGTCGTGGCGCTCGGTGTGATCGGGCTGGTCGCGTTCGCGGTACGCCGCCGTGTGATCCAGCGGGTCGGTGGCACGTTCGACTGCAGTTACCGGCTCAAAATGCCGGCCGACGCCTCGACGCAGCCCGACCTCGACGAGAACGGCCAACCCACCCCGGCCCCGGTCCCCCAGACCGACGGCAAGGGGTGGGTTTTTGGTATCGGCCGGTACAGCGGGGACTCCATCGAGTGGTTCCGGGTCTTCTCGTACGCTCCGCGCCCGCGCAAGGTGCTGCCGCGCCGGGAGATCGAGGTGCTCGGCCGGCGCTACCCGGAGGGGCAGGAGGAGCTGGCCCTGCTCTCCGGCTCGGTGGTGCTGCGCTGCCTGCACAACGGCGCCCCGCTGGAGCTGGCGATGAGCGAGGACGCGCTCACCGGCTTCCTCGCCTGGCTGGAGGCCGCCCCGCCCGGGCAGCGAGTCAACGTCGCCTGACGGGGTTAACGGCCCCTAACCGGCCCCGCTAGGCTGGCCGCATGGTCAATCTGACGCGCATCTACACCCGCACCGGCGACGACGGCACCACCGCGCTGGGCGACATGAGCCGCACGACCAAGACCGACCCGCGCCTGGTCGCGTACGCGGACACCAACGAGGCCAACGCCGCGATCGGCGTGGCGCTCGCCGTCGGCGCGCTGCCCGAGGACGTGGCCACGGTGCTGACCCGGGTGCAGAACGACCTCTTCGACGTCGGCGCCGATCTGGCCACCCCGGTGGTGGAGGACCCGAAGTACCCGCCGCTGCGGGTCGAGCAGTCCTACATCGACAAGCTCGAAGGGGACTGCGACCACTACCTGGCGGAGCTGGAGAAGCTCCGCAGCTTCATCCTTCCCGGCGGCACCCCGGGCGCCGCCCACCTGCACCTGGCCTGCACCGTGGTGCGCCGGGCCGAGCGGGCCACCTGGGCGGCGATCGACACCCACGGGGACACCGTCAACCCGCTGACCGCCAAGTACCTCAACCGGCTGTCCGACCTGCTGTTCATCCTGGCCCGCTCGGCCAACAAGGAGCGCGGCGACGTGCTCTGGGTGCCGGGCGAGAACCGCTAGCCCGAGGGGCTCAGCCCTGCCGCGGGGGCTGCTTCGGCCAGAGCGTGTAGCTGACGGCGATCACGGTGTTCACCACGGCGGCGATGCCGAGCCGCCAGTACCACGCGTCGAACACGGCGGTGCCGGGCGCGTCGGTGAACAGCTTCAGCGCGGTGATCAGGGTGATCGTGATCGCCACCGAGGTCAGCGTGCGCCCGCAGACCCGCCACTCGTGGCGGCTGCGCTCGGCGCCGTACTTCGGGGCGGGCGGCGGCTTCGGCCCGCCGGCGAAGCGGTGCAGGAACCGGGCGTCGGCCCAGCGGACCACGGACGGGCCGTAGCCGACCGAGAAGCCCAGGTAGCTCGCGGCCAGCCCGTGCGTCCAGGAGGCGGTGGCGCCGCCGCGCAGGTCGAGGAAGGTGAGCAGGAAGAGCACCAGGTCGGTCACGGGCAGGCCGACCAGCAGGGCGGTGCTCACCCGGCGCCACCGCAGCAGGTAGCGGCTGGCCAGGCCCAGGGCGAGGAGCACCCAGAAGGCGACCTCGGCGGCGAGGACGAGGGTGACGATCATGATCCGCTCCGGCTCTCGGTGACGCTTCCAGGCTCCCGGAGCACCCCTCGCGCGCGCGTCGTCGCCGGGGGCGGACCGGCCTGCATCTTTCGATGTACGGCGGCTCCTCCCCGGACCGGAGCCGTCCCGGCCGCGGGGATGATCTGATGGGGGCGTGCGCAGACCCACCCCCACCCCGCGGCAGGTCGACGCGACGATCGCGCTCTCCGGGCTGCTCGGCGGGCTGCTGCTGATCGCCTTCCAGGTGTACGACCACTCCTCCGCCGTCCAGCGCTGGCAGGTGCTCCCGGCGCTGCTGGCGATGTCGGCGCTGGAGCTGGTCCGGCGGACCAGACCGGTCCTGATCGCGGTCCTCGGCGGACTGGTCTTCGTCGGGAGCATCTTCTCCGGTGCGCTGCTGACGACCACCATGATGTACACCGACCTGCTCTACGCGGCGGTGGTGTACGGCCCCCGCCGGATGTCGCCGGTCCTGCACGCCACCGGTACCGCCTCGGTGCTGGTCCTGACCACCCTGACCTTCGTCTACAGCGAGCCGAGCGCGGCGGTCACGGTGGTGGTGCTCACCACCCTGATCTTCCTCGCCCCGCTGTGGACCGCCGACATCGTGCGCAAGCACCGGCAGGAGGCGGAGGCCCAGCGGCTGCGGGCGGAGCAGACCGCGCTGCTCTCGGAGATGGACCGGCGCGAGGCGGTGGTCGCCGAACGGGCGCGGATGGCCCGGGAGCTGCACGACGTGGTGGCCAACCACCTGTCGGCGATCGCGATCCACGCGACCGGCGCCCAGTCGGTGGCCCGCCGTCAGCAGCGGCCGGCCGACGACCCGGTGGTGGAGGTGCTCGGGGTGATCCGGGAGAACAGCGTCCAGGGATTGGCCGAAATGCGCCGCATCATCGGGCTGCTGCGCGACAGCGGCGGCGGCGAGGCCGACGCGTCCTACGCCGCGCCGGACCTCTCGGCGGTGGACGCGCTGCTCACCAAGGCGCGGGCGGCCGGACAGGACGTCGGGCTGGGCTTCGAGCTGGCCGAACGGGGCGAGCGCGGCGACCTGCCGGTTCCGGTGGAGCTGGCGGCGTACCGGATCGTGCAGGAGTCGCTGACCAACGCGCTCAAGCACGCCGGCCCGGGGGAGGTGCGGGTGCTGCTGGACTTCCGCCCCGAGGAGCTGCGGATCACCGTGGACAGCCCGTTCCGCCAGGGGGCCGGGCAGGCCCTGCCGGGTGCCCGGGCGGGGCTGGTCGGCATGGCGGAGCGGGCCTCGCTGCTGGGCGGCGGCTTCGAGGCCGGGCCGCGGGGCGGGAGCTGGAGCGTGCGCGCGGTGCTGCCGCGGGCGCTGACGACGGAGGAAGGAGCGGGGCGGGCATGACGATCCGGGTGCTGGTCGCGGAGGACCAGGCGGCGGTCCGGGCGGCGCTGGTGATGATCCTGCGGGCCGAGCCCGACCTGGAGGTGGTCGGACAGGCGGCGGACGGCGAGGAGGCCGTCCGGCTGGCGCTGGAGCTGCGGCCGGACGTCGTCCTGATGGACGTGCAGATGCCCCGGCTGGACGGCGTCTCGGCGACCCGTCAGGTGGTGGCGGCCGGGGCGGCGCAGGTCCTGGTGCTGACCACCTTCGACCTGGACGAGTACGTCTACGGCGCGCTGCGGGCGGGGGCGGCAGGCTTCCTGCTGAAGGACCTGGAGGCGGACGCCCTGGTGGAGGGCGTCCGCACGGTGGCCCGCGGGGACGGCATGCTGGCGCCCTCGGTGACCCGGCGGCTGATCGGCACCTTCGCCCGTCCGGACCGGGTGGTGGGGCCGGAGCTGCGGGCGGCGGTGGAGGGGCTGACGCCGCGCGAGCGGGAGGTGCTGGCCTGCATCGGCGCCGGCCTGTCGAACGGTGAGATCGCCGGGCGGCTGGCGATGGCGGAGGCGACCACCAAGACGCACGTCAGCCGGATCCTGGCGAAGCTGCGGCTGCGCAGCCGGGTGCAGGCGGCGATCCTCGCCCAGGACCTTGGTCTGATGATGTGATCGACCGATTTGCTCACCTGACCAGGTCGGTCACAGATCACACCCTCGGATGGCACCACGGGCCGCGTCCGGAGGCTAAAGTCCGGCCCATGAGCGATGCGGCTCGGTGGGCGACCCCTGCCTTGAGCCGCCTTCAGGGGCCCGCCCATCGGGGCGGCGACGGCATCGGGAGACCAAGCCATGAGCAGTGCGTCCAGCAAGCAGATCGCCGTGATCGGTGCCGGCCTGATGGGCGCCGGCATCGCCCAGGTCTCCGCCCAGGCCGGGCACCCGGTGGTTCTGCGCGACGTGACCGAGGAGGCGCTGCGGCGCGGCCTGGACGGCATCCGCGCCTCGTACGACAAGTTCGTCTCCAAGGGCAGGCTCACGGCGGAGGACGCCGAGGCGGCGCTCGGCCGGATCACCACCACCACCGACCTGGGCGCGGTCGCCGAGGCCGACATCGTGGTCGAGGCCGTCTTCGAGCAGCTGGACGTCAAGGAGGGCGTCTTCAAGGAGCTCGACAAGCTCGCCAAGGACGGTGCGGTGCTCGCCTCCAACACCTCCGCCATCCCGATCACCCGGATCGCCGCCGCCACCTCGCGCCCCGAGTCGGTCGTCGGCGTGCACTTCTTCTCGCCGGTGCCGCTGATGAAGCTGGTCGAGCTGGTCCGCGGCTACAAGACCAGTGACGAGACGCTGGCCGCCGCCCGCGCCTTCGCCGAGGGCGTCGGCAAGGAGGTCGTGGTGGTCAACCGCGACGTGGCCGGCTTCGTCACCACCCGCCTGATCACCGCGCTGGTCGTCGAGGCCGCCAAGCTCTACGAGTCGGGCGTCGCCACCGCCGAGGACATCGACACCGCGTGCCGCCTCGGCTTCGGCCACCCGATGGGCCCGCTGGAGACCGCCGACCTGACCGGCGTCGACATCCTGCTCCACGCCGCGCGGAACATCTACAACGAGACCCAGGACGAGAAGTTCGCCGCCCCGGAGATCATGGCGCGCATGGTCACCGCCGGTGACCTCGGCCGCAAGAGCGGACGCGGCTTCTACCCGTACGCGGGCAAGTGACGCCGGGCCGGTGAGCCGGTGACCGGGCGGGCCGTGCGGTCGCGGAACCGTACGGCCCGCCGTTCCGGGGGCGGGTGAGTTTCCTCACGCCGGGTACCGCAGACGGGTGATTTGGGCGGTAATCGAGCGTAGGTGTGGAGAGTTCCTGCGTATATTCCCTCGGACGAGTGAAGTTGCTTCAGATCCGGCCGCCACCAGCAACCCAGGGGGCCGGCTCGCCGTCAGATGGATGACAGGGGAACCCGGCATTCCGGCCGGGGCCGGCGCGTGGGGCCGCGGGGCCCGCCCGGCGCCCGGACCGCCACCGCCCCTCCGGCCCGAGACCGCCGGCGACACCCGGACCCACCGACACCCGCACACCCGTACCCCAGGCCCGCCACGCGGAGGAGGAGAGCATGCGCATCACCGGCGACCACGCGGCGCTGGCCATCGAAGGCCGCCTCGACGTGCGCACCGCCGCCGACGCGCGGGCCCGGCTGCACCAGGCCGTCGACGGCGGCCTCGGCGACCTCGTCCTCGACCTCGCCCGCCTGGAGTTCTGGGACGCCACCGGCCTGGGCGTGATCATGGGCACCCACCGCCGGGCCGGCCGGATCGGGCGCCGCCTGGTGCTCCGCTCCGTCCCCGCCCAGCTCCAGCGCCTGCTGGTGGCCACCCGGCTGCACCGCATCCTCGCCGTCGAGGGCGTCGCCGCCGACGCCCGCGGCGCCACCCTCCCGGCCCTCTGACCGCTGCCCTTCCGCCCCCCCGAACCCCCCCGGCCCCCCGCCCGCCCCCGAGCCCGGGAACGGTCGGGGCACGACGCTGCGCGGGCGGGGGCGGATGTGCGAGAGTCTGGCGTCAGGACACGGCCGCCCGGCCCGCCCTTGCCGGGCGCGGCGGCCGCTACGGGTTGACGGCGCGAGCGTGGGGCGGAGCAGAACGTGGCACAGCCAACCGGTGACTTCCGGCAGGAGTCCGTGCGAACCCGGAGCGGTGAACTGGTCTCCGGCGGACTGCTGGTGACCGTCGGCGGCCCCGAGGGCTCCGAGGTGCGGCCCTGCCCCGAGGAGTGGCGCCCCCGGCCCCGCCGCACCGAACCCGGCGCGTCCGGCCGGGGTCCCGGCGGCGACGCCGACCGCCGGGTCGGCCCGCTCGCCCTCGGCGCCGGGCCCGCCGACCTGCCGCTGCTCGACCGCGAGGCCGACATCGCCCAGCTGCTCGGCCTGCTCGCCGAAGGCCGCTCGATACGCCTGGTCGGCCAGGCCGGCTCCGGCCGCAGCGCCCTGCTGTCCGCCGTCGCCGAGGCGGCCGGCGGCCTCGCCCCCGGCGGCGTGGTCCAGCTCTGCGGCCACCGCCGCACCGCCGCCGACCTGCTCCAGGACCTCTTCGCGGCCACCCACCACGCCCCCGGCTACCGCCCCGATCCCGGTCAGCTGGTCGACCACCTCGCCCGGGTCGGCGCGATCGTCGTCATCGACGAGGTCGCGCCCGCCGGCGCCGAACTGGAGGCCCTGCTCGGCGCCGCCCCCGACTGCGCCTTCCTGATCTCCGGCGCCCCGGACGGCCCGCTGCTCCCGGCGGACTCCCGGCTCCGGGACCACCTGGTCGCCGGCCTCTCCCGGCCCGCCTGCCTGGCCCTCGCCGCCCGGCTGGCCGGGCGGCCCCTGGACGCCGCCGAGAAGGCCTGGGCGGTGGACCTCTGGTTCGAGTCCGAGGGCCTGCCGCTGCGCTTCGTCCAGGCCGCCGCGCTGCTGCGCCAGCGGGACGTCGCGGTGGACGCGCTGGTCGCCGCCGAGGAGGACCGGATGGACGTCTTCGGGGCGGTGGAGGAGCCCGTCCACCACCCCGACCCGGCGGTCCGCGAGGCCGCGCTGCGCGACACCGTGCCGCTGCCCTCGGTCGCCGAGTCCACGCTGCCCGCCGTCCGGCTCGCCGAGGGACTGAGCGAGACCGGGCAGGCCGTGCTGCGGCTCGCCGTGGCGCTCGGCGGGGAGTGCCCGACCGCCCCGCACCTGCCCGCGCTGATCGACGTCGGCCAGGGCGAGAGCGCGCTGGCCGAACTCGCCGACGCCGGGCTGGCCGTCTCGATCGGCGGCCACCACCGGCTCACCGCCGGGGCGCAGGAGCTGCTCGCCCCGCACTGGCCGGCCCGCGGCAGCGCCGACGGCGCCGCCCAGCACTTCGCCTGGTGGGTCGGCCACTCCTCGGTCTCGCTGCCGCAGATCGCCGCCGAGGCGGAGGTGGTGATCGGCGTCCTGCTGGCCGACCGGACCGCCGGACGGCACGACGCGGTGCTGCGGCTGGCCCGGGCGGCGGCCCCCGCGCTGGCGCTGGCGCTGCGCTGGGGGGCCTGGGAGCGCGCCCTGCAGCTCGGCCTGGAGGCCGCCCGGCGGACCGGCGACCGGGCCGCCGAGGCCTGGTTCCACCACGAGCTTGGGGTGTACGCCGTCTGCGCCCACGAACCCGGCCGGGCCGCCGCCGAGTTGGAGGCCGCGCTGGCGCTGCGGGGCGCGATCGGCGAGCAGCGCGGGCTGGCCGGGGCGCGTCGGATGCTCGACCTGCTGCGCGCCGAGGGCCGCCAGTTGCCGCCCGCCGCACCGGCCAAGGCGGCGCCGGTCCGCCGGCCCGGGCTGCGGGCCATCGCCCGGGTGCCGCTGCGGCTGGGCACCAAACGCACGGCGATCGCCGCCTCGGCGGCGGTCCTGGCGCTGGGTGTGCTCGGCACGGCGGTCGGGATGACCACGGCGGACGGGGGGAAGGGCCCCGACCCGCACAGCAGCCGGGACGACGGCTCCCTGCTGCCCGGCGCGGGTGTCCCGCCGCGCTCCACCGCGCCGCGGCCGTCGTCGTCCACGACGTCCGCGCCGTCCTCGTCGAGCGCCGACGGGCCCTCGGAGGAGGCCGGCGGGCCGGCCCCGGAGGAGCCGGAGGACGGGTCCGCGCCGAGCGGCGCCTCGCGGACGCCGTCCGGTTCGTCCTCGCCCTCGGCGTCGAAGCGGCCGAGCCGCTCGCCGAGCCCGGGGGAGAGCACCACCGCCGCCCCGCCGCAGCCCCCGGCCCCGAACCCGCCGCAGCCCCCGGCGGGCGGCACGGGCGGCGGTACGGCGGGCGGGGCCGGCGGCGGCGGAACGACCGGGGGAACGGCCGGAGGGACGGGCGGGGGCACGGCCGGGGGAGGCGCGGGCACCGGCGGCACCCAGCCGACCGGCGGGGCCACGCAGCCGACCGTACCCACGACCACCGCGGCGCCCAGCCAGAGCGCCACCCAGACGCCTACCGAGACGGCGGCGCCGTCGGGCTCGGCGAGCCCGACGGCACCCGCTTCGGCCCCGCCGACCGGTCCGTGACCGGTCGGATCAGAACAGCTTCAGCTTGTCGTCGTCGATGCCGCGCAGCTCGTCGTAGTCCAGGACCACGCAGCCGATGCCGCGGTCGGTGGCCAGCACGCGGGCCTGCGGCTTGATCTCCTGCGCGGCGAAGACGCCCTTCACCGGCGCCAGCAGCGGGTCCCGGTTGAGCAGCTCCAGGTACCGGGTGAGCTGCTCGACACCGTCGATCTCACCGCGCCGCTTGATCTCGACGGCGACCGTCGTGCCGTCCGCGTCGCGGCACAGGATGTCCACCGGGCCGATCGCGGTCGGGTACTCGCGGCGGATCAGCGACCAGCCGGAGCCGAGCACCTCCATCCGGTCCGCGAGCAGCACCTGGAGGTGCGCCTCGACGCCGTCCTTGATGAGGCCGGGATCCACGCCCAGCTCGTGCGAGGAGTCGTGCAGCACCTCCTCCAGCGTGATGATGAGCTTCTCGCCGGCCTTGTTCTCCACCGTCCAGACCCCGTCGGCCTCCTTGAGGACGCACGGCGGGGACATCCAGTTGAGCGGCTTGTAGGCGCGGTCGTCGGCGTGGATGCTGACGCTGCCGTCGGCCTTGACCAGGATGAGCCTGGTGGCGGAGGGCAGATGGGCGGAGAGCCGACCGGCATAGTCGACTGAGCAGCGGGCAATTACGAGACGCACGGTCGACCACGCTAGCCCACCGGGGCCAGTTGATGCGATTCCACGACGACCGGGTGAAGAATCCGCGAACCCCGCCACGATGGATGCCCTGCGATCCCGCGAATGCCCGTCGGCACCCTGGCGGCCACCACCATAGGCCGCTACGGTGTGTGACGGATTGCTTGCGGGAGCGCTGTCAACGGGGATGGAGACTTCAGATGAACGATCCGACGGGATCCGGCCAATGTGGTGCACCCGGGCGCATTCCCGGAGCAATCCGCCGGAATCACCGGCCTGGCTCGTCGTTGACTGCCACGCTGTTCTGAGCGGCCGGCGCCCCCGCCCGACGTCCCTCGCTCGGTCGGCGGCGCCCCCGCGTCGGCGCGGTGCCGGAAACACGGCCGTCCGACGGCGTCACACCCGTCCGACGGCGTTCCGGACACACACGCGTCCCCACCCTCACCCTCAGCTTGGACCTGGACTACGCATCCCCACCCGGGCGTCGCGCGGGTGGACCGCGAGAGGAGAACCCATGTCGCTCGACGTCTCACCGGCCCTGCTGGAGAAGGCCGAGCGGGACGAGGTCGACGAGCGGGAGTTCGTCGACTGCGTCCGCGTCTCCCTGCCGTACGCCTGGGACCTGATCAGCTCGCTGGTCGCCCAGACGGAGGTCGACGGCACCGACTTCGCCGACAACCACGTGCCACCGCCCAGCGAGCAGGCCCGCGGCCAGCTCCTGCGGGCGCTCGCCAGCAACGCCATCCGGGGTGCCCTGGAGCGGCACTTCGGTGTCGAGCTGGCCTTCCAGAACTGTCACCGGGTGGCGGTGTTCCGGCCGTCCTCCGCCAACAAGAAGCGCTACGAGCGGTTCACCTCGGTCCGCGAACAGCTGCTCAACCAGTCCGAGGAACTGCGCGACTGCTAGGGAACGTCGAACTCCCGTCGCCCGCCCGCCCCCGGGCGCTCGGGGCGGGAACGTGCACGGGGCCGGTTCAGCTCAGCTGCGGGAGGACCTCGGAGCCGAGCCGGGCGATGTTGTGCAGGGTCGCCTCCCGCTCGCCGCTGCCCTCGGCGAGCAAGGCGAAACGGCGGATGCCGGTCCGCTCGGCGGTGGCCAGGAGCCGGTCCGCGCACTGTCTCGGTGTGCCGACGGCGTGCAGGTCGCAGAGCAGTTCGGTGTACTGGCGCGGGTCGCGCATCTTGCGCTCCCGGCCGTCCACCGTGCGGTGGGCGCCGAGCCCGAACTCGAACCAGCCGGGCATCGCGCGCAGGAGTGTGGCCCGGGCCGCCGAAGTGCGGTCGTCGACCTGGGCCACCCCCGCCGCGACGTGGTGCCGGCTGATCCGGCGCAGCTGCTCCTCGCCGCGTCCGGCGGCGAGCCAGGCGGAACGATACAGCTCCAGCATGTGCAGCTTGTCCTCGTCGCCGGAGTGCATGCCGAGCAGCATCGGCAGGCCGCGTTCGGCGGCGGTGCGGACCCCGCCGGGCGAGGTGCAGGCGACCACCACCGGGGGCCCGGCCGCCGGGCGGCCGGCGGTGGTGAGGTGCTCCTCGGCGGGGCCGTCGGCGTCCTGGCGCTGACGGGGGAAGCGCAGCACCCCGGTCCGCTGGTCGAGGCCCAGCCAGGCGCCGAGGTCGGGGCGCCGGGGCGGTTCGGTTGCCCGGGGCACCACGGCCACCTCGGGGAAGCTGAACTGCGGTCCGGCCGCACCCACCCGGGAGCCGCGCAGCCAGCGCAGCAGCAGGTCGAGCCGCTCCGGGAAGCCCGCCTCGAAGGCGTCCACGCCGCTGCCGAAGACGTCCAGGTCGATCCACGGGCCGCCGCGCCCCACCCCGAGCGTGAAGCGCCCGCCGGAGGTGAGGTGGAGCAGCGCGGCCTGTTCGCCGAGGGCCACCGGATGCGTGGTGGAGAGCACGCTGACCGCCGTGCCGACGCCGATCCGCCGGGTCCGGCCGAGCAGCAGCGCGGCCAGCGTCGCGGCGTTCGGGCAGACCCCGTACGGCACGAAGTGGTGCTCGGCCAGCCAGACGCTGTCCAGTCCCGCCCGCTCGGCCGCGACGGCGGCGCGCACGGTGCGGTCCAGCGCCTCGCCGTGGGTCTGGCCGGGGAACTGCGCGGAGAGCAGGAAGGCGCCGACCCGGACCGGGCCGGTGTCCGCGGTGGCGGTCGCGGCGCCCTGGACCGCCGGTAGCGGGGTTCCGGCGGTGTCGGCGGCGACGGCCGTGATGGTGCTGCTTCTGGTCATTTCTGAGGCCTCCTCGGGTGCGCGCAGGGTCTGCGGGCCCCGCCTGTCCCCTCGTGAGTAGCCGATGTCATGTGCCAATGGCACGCCGGAGCGCCAATTTCCCGGAGAAACGGGTGGATCTCCCGAGAAACACCCGATCATCGTCCGATGCCGTGATAGTGGCCCGGCCGGGCGGCGCCCGGCCGTAGGCTGGAACGGTTCCCGCACCCCGTAGAGAGGTAGCCGCCGTGTCGCCCCGACGCAACCGGATCAAGAGCGCCGCCGACCGTGACCGGGCGGAGCCGGCCGCGCCGCTGGGCGGCGCGATGCGCCGGACCGAGAACTACCAGGGCGACGACTGGGTGGTGCAGACGGTCGCCGGGACCGCCGGGCGGTACTACCGCTGCCCGGGCTGCGACCAGGAGATCCCGCCCGGGACGGGCCACGTGGTGGCCTGGCCGATGCACGGCGCGGGGGTGGACGACCGGCGGCACTGGCACCGGGCCTGCTGGGGTGCGCGGGAGCGCCGGGCCTCGAACCTGCTCCGCGGCCGCGGCGCTCCCAAGCACTGACCCGCGGGCCGGGCCCGCCCGGGTTCAGGCGTCGCGCTTCTTCAGCACCAGCGCCCCGCCGGCCAGCGCGGCGAGCGTCCAGGCCAGGCAGATGACGAAGCCCGCCAGCGGCCCGTACGGCTGGCCGTGCTGCTCGTAGACCAGCAGCATCCGCGAGCCCGCGTAGTCGGGGAAGTAGTGGGCGACGGTCTTGGCGCCCGGCACCGCCGAGAGGATCGGCGAGAGCAGGAAGAAGAACGGCACCAGCACGCCGAGCGCCAGGGTCTGGTTGTGCAGCATCGCGGTGACGCCGGCCGAGAACAGGCAGAGCATCGTCAGGTAGACCGCGGCGCCGAAGACCGCGCGCAGCACGTTCGGCTCGCCCAGTGAGGTGGAGTGCTCGCCGAGCAGCGCCTGGCCGACGAAGAAGGTGAGGAAGGCCGTCACCAGCGAGACGGCCAGGGCCAGCGCGCCGAGCACCACGGCCTTGCCGGTGAGCAGGGTGCCGCGCTGCGGGACGGCGGCCAGGGTGACCCGGATCATCCCGCTGCTGTACTCGTTGCCGACCGCCAGCACGCCGAAGACGATGATGGCCAGTTCGCCGAGCATGATGCCGGCGAAGGAGGTGCCGGTCGCGTCGAACGGGGAGTCGTCGCTGCGGAACTCCTCGAAGTTGTTGTTGGTGAGCAGCGACAGCAGGGCGCCGACGCCGAGGGTGACCACGAAGGTCAGGGCGAGGGTCCAGACCGTCGAGCGGACGCTGCGGATCTTGGTCCACTCGGAGCGCAGGACCGCGGGGAAGGACGCCATCTCAGTTCTCCTCCGTGCTGCGGGAAGCGGGCTGCCCGCTCGGGCCGCCCTTCCAGTCGGCGCCCCAGGCGCCCGGGGCGCCGGCCGCGTCGCGTCCCGGCCCGTCGCCGGCGTGGTACTCCACCGCGTCGGCCGTCATCTGCATGAACGCCTCCTCCAGCGAGGCCTGCTGCGGGCTGAGCTCGTGCAGCACCAGGCCGTTCGCGGCGGCCAGCTCGCCGAGCGCCGCGAGGTCGCCGTCGACCACCTCGTACGAGCCGCCCGGGCCGGGTTCGTGCCGCAGCCCGGCGCCGGCCAGCACGTCGAGCAGCCGCTCGGGCTGCGGGCTGCGCAGCCGGACGGCGGAGCGGGAGTTGCGGCGGATGAACTCGGCCATCGGCAGGTCGGCGAGCAGCCGGCCCTTGCCGATGACCACCAGGTGGTCGGCGGTGACGGCCATCTCGCTCATCAGGTGGGAGGAGACGAAGACGGTGCGGCCCTCGGTGGCCAGGCGCTTCATGAGGTTGCGGATCCAGAGGATGCCCTCCGGGTCGAGGCCGTTGACCGGTTCGTCGAACATGACGATCTCCGGGTCGCCGAGCAGCGCGCTGGCGATGCCGAGGCGCTGGCCCATACCGAGCGAGAATCCGCGGGCGCGTTTGCGGGCGACCGGGGTGAGGCCGACCAGGGCGAGCACCTCGTCCACCCGGCGCTCGGGGATCCGGTTGCTCTGGGCGAGCCAGAGCAGGTGGTCGCGGGCGGTGCGGCCGGGGTGGACGGCCTTGGCCTCCAGCAGGGCGCCGATGTACTTGAGCGGTTCGCTCAGCTGCCCGTACCGCTTGCCGTCGATGGTGACCCGGCCGCCGGTGGGGCGGTCGAGGTCGAGGATCATGCGCATCGTGGTGGACTTGCCGGCGCCGTTGGGCCCGAGGAACCCGGTGACCACCCCCTGGGGGACCTTGAAGCTCAGCCGGTCGACGGCCAGTGTCTTCCCGTAACGTTTGGTCAGGTCGTGCAACTCGATCATGGAAGCTCCCTCACTCTCCGTCAGGCTATGACATAGCGGACAAGGAGGCCCGCCGAGTGGGCCCGCCGGGCGCACCGGAATACGGTGGCCCCATGACCCAGCTCCCCTCCGCAGTGTCGGTCCGCGAGAGCGGTACCGGAACACCCCTCGTGCTGCTGCACGCCTTCCCGCTCAACGCCGCCATGTGGTCCGCCCAACTGGACGCGCTGCCCGGTCCGGCCGGGGACAGGGCCCGGGTGATCGCCCCCGACCAGCGCGGCTTCGGCGGCAGCGGACTGGGCTCCGAGGAGCCCGCGCTGGAGACCGTCGCCGACGACGTCGCCCGGCTGCTGGACGCCGCCGGGATCGACCGCGCGGTGCTCGGCGGGCTCTCCATGGGCGGGTACGTCGCGATGGCCTTCGCCGAGCGGCACCCGGACCGGCTGGCCGGCCTGCTGCTGGCCAACACCAAGGCCACCGCCGATCCGCAGGCCGCCAAGGAGAACCGGGAGCGGATCGCCTCCGCCGTGCTGGCCCGGGACAGCGTCCGGCTGCTGCTCGACGAGCGGATGGCGCAGGGCCAGCTCGCCCCGGGGTCGCAGCACCTGGCCGACCGGGTGCAGGAGTTGGTCGCCGCCGCCCCGCCGGCCTCCGTGGCCTGGGCGCAGCGGGCCATGGCGGCCCGTCCGGAGCGCCTCGACGTCCTGGCCGGTCTGCGGGTGCCGGCCGCCGTGGTGGCGGGCGCCGACGACGCGCTGATGCCGCTCGCCGAGGCGGAGCTGATGGTGCGGGCCCTGCCGGACGCGGAGCTGACGGTGCTCCCCGGGATCGGCCACCTGAGCGCGATCGAGGCGCCGGAGGCGTTCGACACGGTGGCGCTGCGGCTGCTGGAGCGGGTGGCGGCGGGATGAGGGAGGAGCGGGCGGAGACCGGCGGCTGGGACTTCTCCGCGCTGGAGGTGACCGGCCGGATGCCGGTGACCAACCGGGCCGACGGGCTGCTGGAACTGACCCTGGAGCCGCTGGGCGAGGACTACTGGCTGCGCCCGGGGGAGACGTTCATCGTCACCTCGTACGGGGACTACGGCTCCGGGCACCCCTTCGAGGTGCAGTACTGGCCGGACTCGGTGTCGGTCTGGTGCACCTCGTGGTTCGGGACGGTCTCGGACGACGAGGGCAACCAGCTGAGCTGCGGGCACCAGCGCCCGGACGGCGCCTACCCGCGCTGAGACGGGCCGAGGAGGGCCGAGGAACGGGGAACGGCCCCCGCCCGGGGAGGGCGGGGGCCGTCGGGGCCTGCGGGCCGCGTCAGCGCGACTGCTGGGCGGGGACGCCCATGGTGTCGTCGTTCGGCAGCGAGGCGGCGGCCACGGCCGCGCCGGTCAGCGTCGCCAGCATCTCGCGGACGTTGGTCAGCTGGGCGTTGATGCTGTCGCGGCGGTTGGTGAGCGCCGCCAGCTCGCGCTCGGATTCGCTGCGGATGCGGTCGGCCTTGGCGTTGGCGTCGGCCACGATGTCCTCGGACTGGCGCTGGGCCGTCTCGACGGTCTGGCGGGCGCGGCGCTCGGCGTCGGTGCGCAGCTTCTCCGCCTCCAGGCGGAGCTGCTCGGCGCGGTGCTCGATCTCGGCCAGCCGCTTCTCGGCCTTGGCCTGACGGGCGGCCAGGTCGCGCTCGGACTGCTCGCGGCGCTTGGCCAGGTTGGTCTCGAACTCCAGCGCGGCCTGGGCGGCCTTGGTGCGGGTCTCCTCGAAGAGGGCGTCCGCCTCCTCACGCTTGTTCTGGGCGTCCTTGTTGGCCTCGGCACGCAGCTGGGCGGCGTCGCTCTTGGCCTTGTCGACGATCCGCAGGCCCTCGTCCTCCGCCTTGGCCTTGCGGTCCTTGGCGTAGTTCTCGGCCTCGGTGCGGACCTGCTGGGCGGCCGCCTCGGCGAGCTCGCGGTGCTGCTCGGCGGCGCGGTGCGCCTCCTCGCGCAGGTCCTTGGCCTCCTCCTCGGCGAGCCGCAGGATCTTCTCGACCCGGGCACCGAGACCGGCGTACGACGGCTCGGACTCGGCGACCGCCGCCTGGGCGGTCTGGGTCTCCAGGTGGAGCTCCTCGATGCGCTTCTCGAGGGCGCTGATCCGGGTCAAGGCACTGTCACGGTCGGCCACCAGCTTGGTGATCCGCTCGTCGACCTGGGCGCGCTCGTACCCACGGCGCACCAGGTCGAAGCCGTGAGGGGAGTGACTGTCGCTCATGGGGTTCTGGGCTTCCTGTCGTCAAACCGCTGAGGTGGTTGAGGGAATCCTGACACGGTACCGGAGTGTCGGCGACGAAACGCCGTCGTCCCGCGGACAATGTCCGCTCAATCGGGTGGTGCGTTCTTGGAGCGATTGCCACCCGACCGGGGAGAGCCAATTCCGGCACCAGCCTTGGCTCCCCCGTCCTTCTTGGTGCTGCTTCCCCCGTTGGCCTGTGCGACCGGTGACGGCGCCTCGAAGGCCTCCAGGGCGGACAGCACGTCCTGCACCCTGGAGATCTCGGTGTTGATGTCCTTGCGGCGGCGCACCAGTTCGTCCAGCTCGCGCCGGCCCTCGTCGGTGGCCCGCTTCGCCTCCGCCCGCGCCTCGGCGAGCAGCCGCTCCGCCTCCGCCTTCGCCAGCTCGACCTGCTCGTCGGCGGCCCGGTCGGCGGCCCGCAGCCGCTTCTCGGCCTCGGCCGACGCCGAGTCCAGCCGCTCCTCCGCCTCGTCCTGGGCGGACTTCAGCTTGGCCTCGGCCTTGATGATCAGGGCCTCGGCGCGGTCGGTGGAGCTGGAGAGCTTGGTCTCGGCCTCCTTCAGCAGCCCCTCGGCCTTGCGGACGGCCGAGAGCCGGACCTTGCTGGCCTCCGCGGACGCCTCCGAGGTCAGCTCGTTGGCGCGGTCCTCGGCGGCCGCGACCAGCGCCGCCGCCCGGTCCTCGGCCTCGGCGACGGTGGCCACCGCCTGCTCCTCGGCCTCGGTCAGCTGCTCCTGGGCGGCCGTCACCAGCGCGTCCACCCGCTCGCCGGCCGACTTCATGGCCTGCGCGTTCTCCTTGCGGGCGCGCTCGTGCAGGGCCTCCACCTCGGCGTCGGTGCGCTCGCGCAGTTCCTCGGCGCGCTCGCGGATCGCGGTGGCGTCCCGGCGGGCCTCGGAGAGCAGCGCGTCGGCGTCGGCCCGGCCCTTCTCGACGGCCTCCTGCCCGGCGGCCTCGCCGGCCAGGACCAGCCGGTCGGCCTCCTTGCGGGCGGCGGCGACCATCGCGTCCGCCTGCTCCTCGGCGGCGGCGGTGGTGGCCAGCGCGGTGGTCCGGGCGTCCTCGCCGAGCGACTCGGCGTCGGCGAAGGCCTTCTCCAGCACGGACTTGGCCCGCGCGCGGGTGGCCTTGTCGAACTGTTCGGCGGTCTCGCGGACCTCGGCGTCGTAGGCGTCGGCGCGGCCGTGGGTGGCGGTGTCGTACTCGTCGGCCAGGGTGCGGGTGGCGAGCGCGTACTCCTCGGCCTCGGCGCGCAGCGCGGCGGCGAACTCCTCCGCCTCGGCGACGGTGCCGGCGGCCCGGTCCTCGCCGGCGGCCACCGTCCGGGCGGCCAGCTGCTCGGACTCGGCGCGCTGCTGCTCGGCGGCCTCCAGGGCGGCGCGCAGGGTGTCCTCGGCCTCGGCGCGCAGCTGCTGGTCGTAGGCCTGCGCCTCGGCGCGCAGCCGGGCCAGCTCGGCCTCGGCGGCCTCGTGGTCGGCGGCCAGTTCCAGCTCGGTCTGCTCGCGCAGCGCGGTCGTCTCGGCGTCGGTCCTGGCGCGCAGATCGGCGGTCTCGCGCTCGGCGGTCTCGCGCAGCCGGGCCACCTCGTGGTCGGTGGCGGCGCGCAGCTCGGCGGTCTCGCGGTCGGCGAGCGCCCGCAGCTCGGTGGTCTCCCGGTCGGCGGTGTCGCGCACCTCGGCGGCGGCGCGCTCGGCCTGCTCGCGCAGCTCCTCGGCGTCCCGCTCGGCGGTGGCGCGCAGCTCGGCGATCTGCTGGGAGGCGGTCTCGTGCAGCCCGGCCACCGACTGGCGGACCTCGGCGGCCTCCTCCTCGGCGGTCTCGACCAGGACGGCGGCCTCGGTGCGGCCGGCCTCGACCAGCTCCTCGCCGTCGCGCCGGGCCTGCTCCAGCTCCTCGCCGGCCTCGGCGCGGATCGCCGCGGCGGTGGCACGGGCCTCGGACAGCTCGCGGCCGGCCTCGGCGCGGACGGTCTCGGCCTGCTCCGCCGCGAGCGCCAGCTCGGCCGCGCCGCGGTCGCGCAGCTCCTTGGCGGCGGTGTCGGCCTTGGCGAGGCGCTGTTCGGCGGTGGTTTCGGCGGCTTCGAGGGCGCGTTCGGCCTCGGCCTGGAGGCGGGCCGTTTCCGCGGCGGTGCG